>CAYRWC010000014.1:0-18345 GCA_964427795.1 uncultured Oscillospiraceae bacterium
GTATTCAGCTATGATAAAGACGACCTGCCGATCTATGCCGACGGCAGCTATACGATTGTATATCAGGATTTATTCGGGGAAACACACACGGAAACGATCCAGGTTGCGGCCTTTGGCGAATATGGCCTGCAAATCGGCCTGACGCCGTCCGGACCGACCAATCAAAATGTTACGGTGTCGATTCAAACCAACAGCCCGAATATAACGATGTCCCTGCCCGGTTCCATACCCGGCGCCAGTCAGATTTCCGTGGCTGCCGACCAAAAATCCGCCACCGTCGTCATGACCCAGAACGGCGCCATTCCGGCAGCCCTGTCCCATACCGCCGGCGACTCTCAGGTTCGGACCATCAGCATCGACACCATCGACAAGACGGCGCCGGCCGCCACCGTCCGCTGGTATTACGCCGAATTTGCCTCGGACAGCTTGCCTGCCGGCACAACGTCGACCAACAGGGAGGTCAAAGTCTGGCTGACTTGTGATGAGAGCATCGTCGGCATCAACGGAAAAACGACCAGCTACACCTTCAGTTATGGCGGCCCGACCAGCTATACCTTTGAATATGCCGATCAGGCCGGCAATCCTGGCACGCCGGTCACCGTAAACCTGCCGGTCACAATCACGCCGGCGCCGGTCGTCGATACGACGCCTCCGACTTATTCGCTGGATTTCTATACCTATGGCAAGGATGTCTTTACTTACAAAACAACCTGTCTGCAAAGCGAATTGACCGGCACGGACACCTTGACGCAAATATTGACGGATGTTCAAAGCCATGAAGCAGTCGCGCTGACCGGCGGGTATTTATTCGAGCTGACGATTCAGGACAGCAGCCTGACCCGGATCCTGGTCTTGTCCGGTACCAATCCGGATACCGGCGGCCTGACCTTCAACAGTGTGGGCGAATCGATAAACGGCGTCGCCGTCAGCGGCCACGAGGTGCAGATCACCGCCAACAAAGCTTTGACGATCGTGATTATCGACGCCGGCAACAATCTTACCACGATTCCGGTGACGACCACCCTGATCGACGAAACGGCGCCGACCGCCACTGTGGCTTATGTTCAGAACGCTTCGACCGGTTTTTACGTCAAACGGGCATATATCAAACTCAGCGACAACACCGATCTGAACAACGCGGCAGGCAGCATCACCATCGTCAGTCCGTCGGGCCTCTCGCGGGATACCGATCCGGATTCGATTTATTTCGGCCAGTATTATCTGGACTTTACGGAAAACACCAGTCAACAAATTTTGTTTAAGGATATTGCCGGGCGTATCGGTTCGGTTACCGCCCGGGTTTCCGACCTGGACCTGGCTGTGCCGGTCGCTTCCGTCGATTGGTGGTCGCCCTGCTATGTCGATGCCGCCGGAACCGCGAACAGCGTCATTCCGCCAAACAGCATGACCAATAAACCGGTTACGGTTAATGTGACCTTCAGCAAACCGGTATCCGATGTTTCCTGGCTGATTTGGGATGAAGCTTCCCAGAGTTTTATCACGCCGGCTTACTGGCAGGCCTACTGGGTTGACATTTTGGCCGACGCTGATTCGGCTCAGGTCACCTTCTATGAAAACACGGAAATCAAGTTGATCTTTACCGGCCAGAACGGCATAAAGGGCGAGAAATACCTCGGTCCGGTCCATGTAATCGATACACAGGCTCCTGTCGTCCAATATGATACGGATGAACCGACCGACGGTTCTCTGACCGGCAAGGTGACGATCACCTTCGCGTTTAACGACGAACCGGTATATGCTTACGACTGCGGCGAAAAAGGGGTTCTCTATCCCTTCGGCAGCACGCTCGGGCAAACGATCATCGCCAACGGATCTTACACATACCGGTTTGTCGACGAGGCAGGCAATATGACGGAGATCACGGTGAACGTCACGCATATTGATTCTGTTCCGCCGGATCTTGTCGTTCAAGGATTGCCGGATCTGAACAGTCCGACGGCGGTGAAAGGGCCTCTGACTTTCTACGCGACGCTGAATGAAGCCGGAACCATAACCTTCGGTGGTCAGTCTTATTCGGTGGCGGCTCCGACGGACCTGAATCACGACGGCAAGCTCGACGCCGACCGTTCCTCAGGCGAATGCGATTGGGTGGCGCTGACGGTGGAAGCCAACGGCGGTTATCAGATAACGGCTCGGGATCAGGCCGGCTGGCAGGTATATTCCTATGTCGAAGTAGCCTGCATCGACCGGACCGGGCCCGGTATCACTTTCTCGCCGGCCCGTCTGACCGTTAAACAAGAGACGTCTCTGGCAGATTTCAACAAGATGCTGATGAACGGCGTAACCGTGCAGGATAACAAAACGGCAGCTGCCGGCATTCACATCGATTCGGAAACCCTGACCCAGGAACAGCTGGACAAGGTCGGCAATTATCCGCTGACGTATACGGCGACGGACGGCGCCGGCAACATAACGACCGCCACGCGCTATGTCCGTGTTTATGACAAAAACGAGCTGACGGTTACCCTGAACGGGGTGAAAACCGATGCCGGCAGCACGATCATTTTGTCAGGAACCGATACCCTGAATCTGGCTCTTGCCAACCTGCCCGCCGGCGAACCCTATACTGTTTATCTCAAGGACGGCCGCAGAACAGCCGGCCAGATGAAATCGGGCACGCAAACCATAACCGGGCCGACCTTCAAGATCAGCCGCGACGGCTTCTATACGCTTTATATTGTGACCCAAAGCCGCGAGGCGTATATAACCTACTTTTATGTACAGCAGTAGAGAGGGGGCGAGATGAATGAATAAGGCAAAAAAAATCCTGGCATGCTTCCTGATTTTAGCGCTGTTGATTACGGCCGGCCCGACGGCAGGTCTCGTCTCAGCCGATCAGACTCCGGCAACCTACACTCTGGACAACGATTATATCCGGGTTGTTGTTTCCAACGATGACGGCGGCTTTTACATCCAGACATCTCAAGGCGATAAACTCAACAAGGAAGACAACGACAAAGATCTGCTTTATCACAGCGGCGATTATGACACGTCCTTCACCTCTTTTGAAGTGACCGATGACAGCGGCAATATCAAAGAATATGTTTTTGGCGGCAATTACTCCTTTCTCGGCCTGGGCGGCAATAATCTGGCCGTAACCCGGGACGCGACCGGCATATCCGCCGTTTGGTCCGTCGCCGGCCTGACCTTTACCCAGCGGATCGAATTGGCCAATACCGGTTCCTCCGAGCACGGCATGGTTTATCTTTCTTATTCGATGGTCAACAACAGCGGCAAGAATGTTAAAGTCAAAGCCCGTGTCTTGCTGGATACGGCTTTGGGCGGTCAGGATTATGCTTATTATGAAGTGATCGATAAGAGCAATACTTACCGCCGGATTCAGAATGAAACGGTTTTAACGACCGCCGATTCGATCCCGGCCAATTTTTTCGGCTATGATAATCTCGACAATCCGGCCATAACGTCCTATACCGTCAACAATGCCGAATCGATGCCTTATCAGGTCGCCTTTGGCCATTGGAACAATCTGGCGTCCACCTGCTTCAATTTCACGCCGGATGCCAGCCTGACCTTTACCAACGAATATAATCAGACCTATCAAACGGCCGACAGCGCCTACGCGTTGTATTATGATCTGGGCGCCGTCGCTCCCGCGGGCGGCGAAGCGAAACTCTCGACTTATTACGGCGTCTATTCCAACGAAGCGGTATCGGTCAAGGATCGCGTTTCGGTTAACGTGACGGCTCCGTCGGCGCTGGAATTGAACGCGGATAAAACACAGTATGTATCGACTTGCCCCGGCAAACCGGAAGGTACGTTTTCGATACAAACGCAGGTCAACAACCTAGCCCAGACCTCCGCCAAGAATTACGACAGCGTAGCCGTCGCCCTCTACACATCCAACGGCGTCACCCCGCTGGACAGTTTTGGCAATGATCTGGGCTATACGGTCGGCTACACCAATCCCTATCAGATTAAATACCAAAATTTTACGGTCGGCCAAACACAGACCACACAATTCTACTTTAAAGCCGACGTCGATGCCGACGCGACTTACCGTAAAATCGAAATCAAGGTTTTCAGCCTGCCGGATACCGCGCAGGGCAAGCTTCTGCAGGAGAACCTGCTGGGCTCGACGTTTATTTACGTCCTATGCCCGGGCGGCAACGGCAATCTGCCGTCTATTCTGTTCACCAGCGCCGATCCGCCGATCCTTTATCATGAAGGGACGCGCCATTTGTTCGTGACCGGCAAGAATTTCAATCTGCTCCAGGATAAGTCGGCTTATTCGCTTTGGGCTTACGGCGCTGATTCCGGCACGACGACCGGTCCGGGCGCGCAGAATTCATTTCAGATTCCGACCGACCAGATCTCGTTTCCCGAAGAAAACGTCATGGATATCGTCTTTTCGGAGTCCATGCCGATCGGCGCTTATTCGCTGGTTTTCGAGTGGACGAATCCGCCGGCCGGCATCGACAAGAGCCTGACGGCGCCGGCGCTGCAGATCGTCATGACCGACGACAAGGCCTATAAGAACGACTATTACGGTATCATCGCGGTCGTCCAGTTGAAAAACGGATCGTATAACGGGCATGAGTACAAGATCAAGTCATATGCGACCGAAGCGCAATTTGACGCGGACAAGGCTAATTTCCAGGAAGTCCTGCTGGCGTTCCGCGGCGAATTCACAGCCGAACAAAAAGGCGCCGACGGCCAGCCGGTCTATTTCTCGGCCGTATCCGACAAGGCGACCGACAATGACGGCAATGTGACGGTGAATAATCTGATCACGGTCAACAACTGCATTGATTTTGAAAACGGCAGCCTGAACATCTATTACGACGGCATCGGCGTGAACCAGAAGATATGCGTCGATTTTGACGGCGATCTGTACACCTCGCAGGAACGCAGCACGATCTGGTCCGGCTACGCCGCTTTTACGGAGATCAAGAATAATTACGAATACAGTTTGGTTCCGTATAACAGCTCCGGCGAGAAACTGACGGGCTTTTCCGACATGACCATCTCGCTGATCTGGCCGAGCGGACTCGGCGTTGCCCAGACGATCGGCGGCATGGTCTTCAATCTGGCCTATGGCGTCATGGGCATCATGTACGGCAACGATGAAAACGGCGGCTGGCCTTCGAAGATAACGGACCTGTCCGCGAAATATCCGATCGACGGCTGTGTTTTATCTTTTTCGGCCGCTCTGGATCTGAGCTTCCTGATTCCTTCCCGTTCGAAAACCCAGGAAGAGAAAAACTGGGACGCGGCCAACGAATGGCTGAACATGTCGGATCAGAACGGCACGCTGCTGCGCAACCGATGGGCCGGCCTGGATTTCGAAGGCAAGGTGCTGGGCGACACATCGGATGCTAAAGAGGAAAAGGAAGAGAAGACCCTCAAGGTGATGGTCGACGATATCCTGTACGGCTGCGGCGACGGGTACATCGGCTTCAACTGCAATATCGAGGTCGCTCTGCCCGGTTATATCGAAGCCATGCCGACGATGAAGGGCAAATTGTCTATAAATACAATCGGCGGCTGGTCTCTGGGCGTTGAAGGTTCGATGAAATTTACGACCATCGAGATGGAATTCGATATCGGTTTGGTCAGCTATGAAGGATATCCGATTCCGGACAAGCTCTATTTCTACATATCGGGCTTTGAACCGGGCATCAATGTCGACGGCTTCGGCGTTTTATGGATAACCGGCGGCGGCGGCGGTTTCTCGGATCTCTACAAAACGATCTTTGTTTCCAGCGGCATACCGCCTTTGAAGCTGATGCTCAGCGTATCCTTTGATATTTTGAAGGTTTTGTCCGCCCGGACCGATCTGGGAATCAGTCTGCGCGGCCTCAGCATCAAAGCCAGCGACGTCAAGATCAAGGCGACGGATCTGACGGTTATCGACCGGGCTTTGCTCAGTTTCGAATGGTATCCGGACTTTAATTTCGTGGCCGCCGTGACGGCGAATATTTTAGGGATCGTGACCGGCTCCGGCTATATTGTGGTGGTTAATAATGAGACCTACCACGGTTTTGTCGAGTTTTTCCTGCGCGCCACGCTGGGCATACCCGATTATATCCCCTTTGTCGGCGGCATGAAGATCGGCGGCGTCGATTTAGGCGCCAACAATGAGAAAATTTGGGGCGTTCTGACCGCTCTCGGTCTCAAACTGGGCGTGACGTACTATTGGGGCGGCTCATTTGATTATGGCACCAAAGGAACGGCCAGCCCGACGTTCCCGGATCTCCTGTCGATTGTGGATGACGGCGGCAAGACCGGCATCGGTTCGGATGTCCCGGTTTATACGGATACGACAACCGGCGATACGCTTTATATGCGGATCGGCAACAATGTTCATGTCGCCGCGACCGCCCAGGTGATGGAAAACATCTATGATGTCGGTTCATCATCTGATATTGCGCTTTTAGGATCGGCCAGCGCCACCGTCAAATCCGATCTGGAGAAGAAGAATCATGTGCTGAATCTGGGGTCGTATGTCGGCAAAGCGTCTGCGTTTACGATCAATTATGACGCGGCCAGCCTGACCGAAGCCCAGAATCTGGCCGCTCAGATCACCATCAAAAACAAAACCGCGACACCGGCCGAAGATTACGCTCTGACGCTTTATGATCCGATTCTGGAAAACAACACCACGGCCAACAGCAATCTGACCTATGACAGCGCCACGAGCCGGGCGACGCTTTCCGTAACCATGACCGCTGCCGACGATTTCGATAAGAACTGGACGATCGTCACGCCGACGGCTGCCGATATCACCCTTTACGCCATCGACAATCTGCCGTCCGTCGATTCGGTTTCCGTATCGACGGCTTCCGCTCAGACCGGCAGTCCGGTTACCCTGTCTTACTCAGGCAGTCAGCTTAACGAACTGGAATCGGTAAGCTTCTATCTGACGGATGATAACGGCCAGGGCACAGAACTGACCGATTCAGGCACCTTCCTCGGTTCGGTCGATTATACCGAGCTGAGCAGCTTAACGACCAGCGGCAGCAAGACGATAATCTTGCCGAAAGACCTGGCGTCCGGCACCTATTATGTCCGGGCTGTCTACCGGTCTCCCGGCCTGGTCAACGCCAGCGTCACCAGCGGCACGACCCTGACCGTCACCAATGCCGATCAGCCGGCCGTCCTGAGCTCGGTTCAAATCGTCAACAGCGGCGATCTGACCCTGAAAGCTGATTTCATCGACAGCAATCTGGGCCTGGACGTCAACGGCGGCGCCGCCTGCGACGGCTATATCCTGAATGTTTATCAGTACGACGCGGCTAAAAACACCTATACACTGACCGATGTGAACAATCTGACCCGCGATAAGGTCAAAGACGCCCATGGCAATCTGGTTCGGCCGGACCTGACGATCGGCGGCAGTTATACCACTATGAAGCTTAACGCCGCGAATCAGTACGAACCGGTCGTCTGCGGCCTGGAAGCCGGCCAATCCTACCGGGTCGGCATAACGCCCTACAATCACGTCTACAGCCTTGACGGCCAGACGCTGCTCTATACGGCTGCCGGCGAGGAATCGTATTCCAACACGCTGGTGCTCAAAGCCGCCACGCCGCCGACAATAATCTGTGAAAACGAAACGGCTTTTAAAACAATCCAACGCAGCGAATGGGGTAAAGACGCGCAGAACAATCCGGTTATGGTCACGAACGGCTACGATACTTTCCAAAGCGGCACCGTCAATTTGCGTCTGAACGCCAACACGCCCGTCTCCGGGACCTGGGTTTTGGACGGCGGCGCCGTGAGCGGACAGGCAACGCAGAGCAGTTCGGTTCCCGTACAGCTGACTGCTTTGGCGGAGGGCGATCATACATTGACCTTCAGCGGCACCGACGGCGACGGCGACAGTTTCCTGTTCACTAAAATTTTCTCCGTCGATACGATTCCGCCGAATCTTTTGTTGTCCTCGCCGGTCAACGGCAGCTTCTTTGCTGAGAACGGCGACCTGACGATAACCGGTGTCGGCGATCCGGACGCCTTATATACGATTTTGTCCGACGGCACGGCGATAGCCGAACGCAAGACGTTGGCCGAGCTTGGCGGCGCCCAAACACCGGACGGCGTCTTCAGCATGACGGTCAATCTGGGTACGGACAAAGCTTATCACAAGGTGACTATTACGGCAGCCGACCCAATGGGCAATGCCGTCCAGGCTGAAGCGACCGTCAAGAACATGGGGCTGTCGGCCATTGCCGGCATCGGCATCTACAAGAGCGCGAATCTCAGTGGCAGCGGCGATATGGGCTGGACACGTTATTCCAATCAGAACATCAAACTGGAGAAAAATCAGGATACCCGCCTGGTTCTGGCTTTGATGGCGACGACGCAATCCGGGCACACCTTTATCCTGAACGGAACCGACGCCGTCGACTGGACGGTTTTCGCGGCCAGCGGTTCCGCCGGCAGGGATATGGACGGCCTGCTGACGGTTTCCGCCGGCAGCTATGGTTATGTAGCCGCCCGATATCTGGTCGCGGTTGACGCCAGTCTGTCGGACGCGGTCACTTTCGGCGCCGAACGGTTCCTGGAAGATCAGAAGATTCCGCTGGATGAATCCGGACAGCAGAATACAGGCGATATTACCAAGACCTATGAAGCTTACCTGCAATCGCCGGCAACCTATCTGATCCTGCTGTTGCTTATGGCTGCGGCGATCGTTACGCGCCGTCATGTGAAACGCAAACTGAAACGGGCCGGCGCTGCAGCCGGCAGTAAGGACGAATCTGATAGCGCCGATGAAAAATAACCGTTTGCATCACTTGAAAGACAACCGCTTGTTTCGTCTCTTTATCTTGATGTTGTGCGTGGTTTTGGTCGGTTCGCAGCCGGCTGAAGCCACGCCGGTGTTTGCCGCGGTGATGGCTGAAGACGCCGGCGGGACGGACCCCCTGCTGGATCGGCAGCCCTATCTGGAAACCGCCGGCTTTTCGCCGGATTTGATGCAGGATAACCAGGGCGCCGGCGTTCTGGTCGGCATCATCGATTCGGGCTTGATCCCGCGGCATGAGGATCTGGCCGCGGAGCATATCCGGGCTGGCAAAAACTATACCGGTATCGGCTCGCCGCTCAGTACGACAGACCGGACCGGGCACGGAACCTTTATCGCCGGCATGCTGGCGGCACGGCGCAATAACGGCGTCGGCATCGCTGGTCTGGCTGACGCGATAGATTTATTGCCTTTGAAATGTTTTGATCCCAACGCCAATACGACGGTCGAGATGATCATCAGCGCCATCAAAGACGCCATCGCCGCCGGTTGTGATGTCATCAACATGAGTTTCGGCTTTACGACTTATTCGGCCGAATTAGAGCAAATGGTCGATGCCGCCCAGGCGGCCGGGATCATCATGGTAGCCGCCGTCGGCAACAGCCCGTCCGGCGAACCGCTGTATCCGGCTTCGTTTGAAGCGGTCATCGGCGTCGGGGCGCTCGATGCCGGCCAGCGTGTCGCCCCTTTTTCACAAACGGACCGTTCGGTTTTTGTAACGGCGCCGGGAGAAAATCTGATCAGCCTGTGGTATACGGCCGATGGCGATTATAAAGCCAAGGGCTATGGAACTTCCTATGCCGCGGCTTTTGTAACGGCTTTAGCCGCCATGGCCAAAAGCCGCTATCCGGATATCCGGCCGGCAGCCTTTAAGGTGCTGCTCGCCGAATCCGCAGTCGATCTGGGCGATCCTGGTTATGATACGGCCTATGGTTACGGCCGTATCGACGCGGCTGCTTTTATGGCGTTGCTGGAACAAACCTCAGGCGGTACAGTCGGTATCGATGAAACCAGTCTGACGGAACCGCCGCCGGAAAGCCGGGCGCCGACGCCGGCGGCAACACCGGCGGTAACGGCGGCAACACCGGCGACAATCGAAACGCTAAATGAAACGGCGACGGCCGCCCCGGAAGAAAGCCGAGCCGGCGATCCGGCGCGGCAAAACGACGGGGCTTCGGCATGGCCTTTCCCCGGAATATGGCTGATTTTGTCTTTAATCTTGGTAGCCGCTTGTGGCGTTCTGGCGCTGATGATTGCCAGACGCCGCCTCGATCCGGCAGCCTTCTTCAGAAATAAATCCAGCCGGCGCCGGCATCCCCACTGATACGCCGGCTAATCCAAAGGTCAGGCTAAACGTCCGTAAAGTTCGGTTGCGCGGCGGATTTTTCCGGCCAGGTCATCGGTCAAGACGGCAGCATCAAGCCGCCATTGCCAGTTTCCGGTTTTCGTACTGGGCGTATTGATTCGCGCCTGCGCGCCTAAGCACAAATAGTCCTGCAGCGGTATGACGCAAATGTCCGACACCGAAGCCAACGCGGTGCGGATAAACCGCCAGGTGAAGTTTTCCGGGCATTCGACATCCATAAACTCCCGGGCGATCCGGACACTGTCGGCCGGAGCGCTGTATTGCCAGTCTTCGGCCGTCGTGTTGTCGTGCGTGCCGGTGTAGACAACCGAATTACGCGGGTATGTGAAAGGTTTATAATCACCGGGCTCGCGGGAATCAAACGCGAACTGCAGAACCTTCATGCCGGGATAACCGCTGGCGGCCAAGAGCTGCCGGACTTCCGGGGTTATAAACCCCAGATCCTCGGCGATGATCGGCAGATCGGGTAATTCCTGTTTGATCGCTTCAATAAACGCCAGACCGGGGCCTTGGCGCCAGCGTCCGCCGGCGGCGGTGTCCTGCCGGCCGGGAATGGCGTAGTAGCTTTCAAATCCCCGGAAATGATCGATCCGCACCACATCATAAACCTGACCGGCCTGCCGCAGCCGTTTGATCCACCAGTGATAATGCTCGTCCCGGTGCCTCGGCCAGTCATATAGCGGATTGCCCCACAGCTGCCCTTCCGGGGCAAAGGGATCCGGCGGGCAGCCGGCGACTTCAATCAAATCCAGTTGATCATCGACCTGGAACAACTCGGGATGAGCCCAGAGATCCGAGGAATCCGGTGAAACATATATGGGTATGTCGCCGATGATCCGGACACCCTTTTGATGAGCGTAAGTTTTTAAAGCCTGCCATTGCCGGGAGAAAAGATACTGTATCTGTTTCCAGAACAGCAGTTCTCCGGCCATATCGCCGCGGAGCCGGCGAATAACCGATTCGTCTCTCGTACGGACCGGCAGAGGCCAGTCCCGCAGCGAACCCATGCCATAACGATTTTTCAAAGCCATGAACAAGGCGTAATCATCCAGCCAATCGGCTTCCGTGGCGGCATATTCGGAAAATCCGCCGGCAGCCGGATCCATCCGGCCGGCGGCCAAACGCAGGACCGCCAGCCGGTTTTGGTACAGAATGCCATAATCGACCCGGTCCGGTGTGCCGCCCCAGACAAGAGATTCGACCTCGGATGTCTTCAGAAGATCTTGTTCAATCAGTAAATCGAGGTCAATGTAATAGGGATTGGCCGCAAATGCCGAAAAACTCTGATATGGGCTGTCGCCGTACCCGGTCGGCCCGATCGGCAGGATCTGCCAGAACTGTTGCCCTGCCGCCTGGAGAAAATCGATAAACCGGCAGGCGGCTTGTCCCAGACTGCCGATTCCATGAGGCGAAGGCAGACTGCTGACAGGCAATAAAACACCGCTGCTGCGCACCGCACATCCCCCCTTCCTGACTGGCGCCGTCAGCCTTTTACAGCTCCGGCGACTACGCCTTTGATAATGTATTTTTGACAGCTCAGATAGAAAATGATAATCGGCAGTATCGATAAAACCAGCATAGCCATCAGGGCTCCCATGTCCTTGCCGCCGTAAGAGCCGGTCAGGACTCCCTGGACGGCGACGGGTATGGTTTTGTAATTAGTTCCGATGACCAGGTAGGGCAGCAGGAAGTCGTTCCAGACCCACATGGTGTTTAAGATGGCTACGGTTATCGCCGTCGGTCTGAGCACCGGCAAGACGACCTGAAAAAACGTCTGCAGCGGATTACAGCCGTCGATATTGGCGGCTTCTTCGATCTCCAGCGGGATGCTCTTGACAAAACCGCTGAATAGAAAGACCGAAAGGCCGGCACCGAATCCCAGATAAATCACAAGAATGCCGGCCGGCGTATCCAGACGGAGCATATTGGCAATTTTGGCCATGCTGAACATGACCATCTGGAAAGGCACGATCATGGAGAAGACAAACAAGTAGTAAATTAAAGCGGTCAGCCGGTTTTTAACCCGGGTGATGTACCAGGCGGTCATGCTGGTAAAAAAGATCAGCAGTAAAACGGAAAATATGGTGATGAAAAAGGAGTAGCCGAACGCCGAGGCAAAACCGCTTTTGACGATGCCGGTCACATAATTCTCCAACGCGACAAAAGTTTTGCCGTCGGGCAGGGCAAAGGGAATATCCGCGATATAAAAACGGCCTTTGAAGGAATTCATCAGGACGTTAAGCATCGGGAACAAATAAAGCAAGGACAAGACCGAGAGAAAGACAACCGACGGCAGGTGCCGCTCCTGATGAACCGCGGCGGTTTGTTTGACACGCATCATGACTCAACCTCCTTGGTTCTTGTTGAACGCAGCTGGATATAGGCGATCAGGCCGACCATCAGAAAAAACACGACGGCCTTGGCCTGACCGACGCCCTCGCTGCCGGCGCGGGCATAAAAAGTATTGTAGATATCCAGCGCCAGCATAGCGGTCTGTTTGTCCGGCGCGCCGCGAGTCAGCGCCAGGTTCTGGTCAAAAAGCTTAAAGGAATTGGTCAGCGTCAAAAATGTGCAGATCGTGATAGCCGGCATGACCATCGGGATGGTTACATACCGCAGAACCTGCCGTTTACTGGCTCCGTCGATATAGGCCGCTTCGTTCAGGTCGGCCGGTATGTTCTGGATTCCGGCAATATAGATAACCATCATATAGCCGACCAGCTGCCAGTTCATCAGGACAACCAGGCCCCAAAAACCGTATGCGGCGTTAAAAGTGATATCTACGCCGAAATTGATCAGGATGCCGTTGATAATCAGCTGCCAGATATAGCCGAGCACAATGCCGCCGACCAGATTGGGCATAAAGAAAACCGTCCGGAAAATATTGGTCCCTTTCGCCCCCCGGGTCAGCAGGAGCGCCAGACAGAAGGCGAAAATATTGATGGTTATGACCGTAACAACCGTAAAACGGGCTGTAAACCAAAGCGCGTTGAGGAAGTCGCGGTCATTGGCAAAAGCTCTGACATAATTGTCAAAGCCGATCCACTGAGCGTTCGTAACCGTTGTAAAACGACAAAACGAAAGATAAATACCCATGATAAAAGGAACCAGAAAGGCTATTGAAAAAGCGATCAGTGTCGGCAGAATAAAAACGATGCCGTACTTTCTCATGATTTTCTGCACCGTGGCACCTCCTCCTGTCCCATGAGCGGCCATAGGCTGAAAGCCGCCGGCCGCTCATTATGTCTCGGATTTGTTATGTTATGTGACGCTATGTACTGTTATTTGGCTGCGCTGGCTTTTTCTGCCTTCCAGCCGTCGATAACCGTTTTGGTCACGTCGGCCCAAGTCTTATTGCCTTGCGCATAAAGCAGCAGCGCGGCGCCGAAATTGTCTTTAAAAGTCTGGCTGGGGAATACGGTGAAATTCCACGGCACATTTTTGATGCCGGATTTGGCCGACCAGGCAAGAACTTCCTGAGCCAACGGATCCGAAGGCTTGTCGGCATCGCCGAATGTGTCGAAGGGAGCAATGAAACCGAGATCTTTGGTTACATGAGCTTTTCCCTTGTCACTGGTGTATAGCCAGTTCAGGAAATCGAGAGACGCCTGTTGATCTTCGGCAGAGGCCTTCTTGTTGATGCAGAAGAAATTTTCGGTGCCGATGCAGAGACCCTGGGTTTCTTCGCCGGCGATGCCCATATAGAGCGGCAGGAATTTTACATCCTCAGCCTTGACCGTGTTGCCGGAAACACCCGATATTTGGCCGTAAGCCCAGTTGCCGTTCTGAACCATGGCGGCCTTGCCAAGGGCGAATTCAGCCATGGAGTCATTGACGGATTTGCTGCCCAGGAGTTTCTTGTCGACGGTGGAATTATTCAGATACAAGTCGAAAAGTTTCTGGAAATTCTCGCCATACTGGAATTTGATTTCCGCTGTTGCCGCGGCAGATTTCAAATCTACTTTGTTAGCCTGGAATTCGTAATAGATCGGGACATTGGCCAGATGCGTCTGCCAACGCCAATCTTCACCGGTGGCCAGAGAGGTTGAGGCGAAAACGCCTTCAATGCCCAGGTCGCTTTTTTTCTTGCTCATATCCTCGACAACTTTCTTCAAAGTGTCGAAGCTGTTTATTTTGTCCATAGAAGCGACTGCGGCGCCGCTTAAAGCGAAATACTTCTTCATAATGGCGTTGTTATAGATAATGCCGTAGCCTTCAATGGCGAAGGGGATGCCGTAAACGCCCTCGCCTTCTGTAATGGCGATGCTTTTATCCAGAAGATGGCCGTAAATGGCCGATTTCGACAAGTCGGCCGTATAATCCTTCCAACTGGCGTAGCCGACCGGCCCGTTGATCTGGAAGATCGTCGGTGCGTCGGTTTTGGCGATCTCGGATTTCAGCTGCTGCTCATATGTGCCGGAAGCGGCCGTCTCGATTTTTACGGCAACGCCGGTCGAAGCCGTGTATTCTGTGGCGATCGCTTTATACGCGTCCGCCTGCTCGGGCTTGAAATTCAAGAAATAGACTTGTCCTTTAGCGGCGGTGCCGGTTCCGGTTGTTGAACCGGGCCCCGCGACGCAGCCGGCAAGCGCGGTGATTATCATGATGACCGT
Source organism: uncultured Oscillospiraceae bacterium (assembly GCA_964427795.1). Taxonomy (GTDB): domain Bacteria; phylum Bacillota; class Clostridia; order Saccharofermentanales; family UBA5734; genus JAYFQE01. Next base: position 14,765 of record CAYRWC010000014.1, read on the forward strand.
TAAAGCAAGAACTAAGAGCTTCTTGGGGAATTTCATCTTGTACTCCTCCTGTTCGATTGACGTGGCCAACGCGGCCGATCTATGAATACTGATTCATTTTCACCGGTTTGGCGCCGAACGCGCCGTCAGGTAAATCCGGTGAAATTCCGTCGTCAACGTTCTATCATTCCGACAGATTCACCTTCTGTCAGGCTGACATTCAAGATGATGGAGCGGGCTTTGCTTTGCCGCTCAATATGGTCGATCAGCAAATTGACGCTCTCTTCGGCCAATTCCATTTGCGGCTGGGCGATTGTGGTCAGCTGGGGATTATAGTAGCGGCCCAGCTCGATACCGTCAAAACCGATAACCGAAATGTCCTGTGGAATTCGTTTGCCGAGTTCGGTTAAAGCGCGCATCGCTCCGATAGCCATCACGTCGCTCATGCAGAAAAGCGCTGTTAAATCGGGTTTTCTGGTTATTAATTCCTTGGCGGCCCGATAAGCGCTATCCAGATGAAAACTGGCTTTTTGATATTGGCTGGCATCGAAATCCAGGCCGTGGGCGGTAAAACTGCCACGGCAGCCGTTGAACCGCTGTTTACTGATATAAGACGATTTTGTCGAGCCGCCGATAATGCCGATCTGCCGGTGACCGTGATCCAGCAGATAATCGATGGCGATCCGGGCGGCGTCCGCGTCGTTGATGCCGACACAGGATAGATGATCGAAAGCCAGCTCATCCGTCAGGGTGGTTGTCAGGACGGCCGGCTGATCAATTTGATCAAAACCCTGTTTGAAGTGTTCAATATTGCCGCCTAAAAAGATAAGGCCCAGAGATTTCCTTTCCCGGCATAGCTGTCCGGCCAGTCTGACTTCGTCATCATCCTCGTCGATATAATGAACGACGGCATTATAACCGTGAACGCTGATCAAACGCTGCATTTTTTCCACGATTTTGGTAAAAAAGATATTCATGGTGCCTTTGACGATAATCAGGATATTTGTACTTTGCTGCTGCTTGAGCAAACGAGCCGTGCTGTTCAGAACAAAACGGTTCTGTTCGACGACCCGGGCGACCGCTTCTTTAGCTCCTTCACTGACATCCGGGTGGTTATTCAACACGCGGGAAACCGTACTGACCGAGTAGCCGGATTCCCGGGCAATATCTTTGATCGTCATGTTTTTCGGTATCATGTCAAACTCCTCTGGAGCCGATTGTACGGCCAAAATTCGTTAATATACTTTATGGCAACGTTTCTGGTAACGTTGCCAGATGTGACAATTACATATTACAGCGGATGAAATCAAAAAATCAAGATGATTTGCAAAAATCGTGAAAATGTTCAGATAGCCGGTTCAAATTTGTTGAATATAAACAAATTGGCAAGCCTGCGAAACAAGTTATTTCAACAGACTGTGCAGAACGACGTGCCGAGTATATAATACAAATAATATAAGATATCCAACCCATGAGGTGTGCCTTATGCAAAAAGACAGGCGGCGTTTTGGCGATAGATCAGACGGCAGAAAAATCCGAACCATAGCTCCTTACGATACCGTGTCACCATATATCATGGGACTGCGCAATGACGCGCAGAATTATTTCATGGACAAATTCGATACAGACGCCGTCGATCAGTATGTACATCTGAAACGGCGTTTGGGTCTCGAGAAATTTGGCGTCATGCATGTGATTTTGGCCGCCTATGTGCGGACGATCTCCCAGAAGCCGCGCCTGAACCGCTTCATTGCCGGCCAGAAGATCTTCGCCCGCCGGAAAATCGAAATCAATATGGCCGTCAAGAAGAAACTCAGCATGGATGAAACCAATACGGTCATCAAGATTCGTTTTAATCATGCCGATACGGCCGAGCAGGTTTATCTCCGTTTTGAAGAAGCGATGGACAAAGCCTTCGGCAGCGGCGAAAACGATTTTGACGGTACGGCCAGGATCATCAATTATATTCCCGGCTTGCTCAAAAAATTCACAATATGGTTTTTGAAACTGCTCGATTATTTTGGTTTGCTGCCGGCGTTTTTGTTAAGTGTCAGTCCTTTTCACGGTTCTTTGTTCATCACGTCGATGGGTTCGTTGGGCATACCGCCGATATTCCATCATTTGTATAATTTCGGCAATGTCCCGGTTTTCCTGGCTTTCGGCGCCAAACGCTATGAAAATCAATTGGCCGACAGCGGCGCCGTCATCAAGCGGAAGTTTATCGACTATACTTTTGTCACCGACGAAAGGATCTGCGACGGTTTCTACTTTGCCTCGGGCTTGAAATTATTCCGTTCTTATCTGGCCAACCCGGCGATCCTTGACATACCGCCGCTCAAGGTGATCGAGGATATCGAATAGCGGCGCCGCAAGAACGGACGGAAAGCCTGGGGAATAGATATGATGAAGTGGCTGAAAGGTTATATGCCGGCTTATCTGCGTTTGGCTGTGCCGGCCTGGATTTGTCTGTTGGGCGAGGTTCTGGTCGACTTAAGCTTGCCGACCTTAATCGCTTCGATTGTTAATGAGGGGATTGAAAAACGGAATCCGGACCATATTCTGCGAACCGGCGGCTTGATGCTGGGTCTGGCATTATTGGGCTCCTTGTTCGGATTGGCGCGCAATTGGCTCTCCACCCACGCTTCGCAGAATCTCGGCACAAGCATCCGCAGCGATTTATTCCGAAAAACGCAGGCGTTGTCTTTGGCGGCCGGCAGGCAAATGGGCGCGGCTTCGTTAATTACCCGTCTGACCAATGATGTCATGCAGGTTCAGAATTTATCATATTTGCTGATGAGGATTTTAATCCGGGCGCCTCTGATGTTGATCGGCGGCATTTTGATGGCGTCTTTGCTGAACGCGCAGATGGCGTTGATCCTCGTAGCTGTTCTGCCGCTGCTCGGTTTTCTGATCTATATCCGGATAAAACGCGGCTTTCCCTTGTTCCGCCGCGTACAAGGCTCAATAGACCGGGTGAACGGTGTTTTACGCGAATATTTGGCCGGCGTGCGCGAAGTCAAGGTCTTTAACCGTTTTGCCTATGAAAGCGACCGTTTCGATCAGGCCAACCGGAATCTGACCGGATTGGGGATACAGGCGGCTCGTTCGATGGCAACGATCCAGCCGCTGATTTATATTCTGATGAACGGCAGCATCATTCTCCTGCTCTGGATGGGCGGCAGCCGGGTGGCCGGCGGCCAGACCCAGGTCGGCGACATTGTCGCTTTCATCAATTATTTCTTGCAGATTTTGCAGGCCATGTCTATGTTGTCGATGATTTTTACCATCGGTGTCCGGGCTAAAACGTCCATCGACCGCATCGGTCAGGTACTGGCCTTGCCGGACGATATGCCGGCCGCCGGTCATCCGGCTGCCGCGCCGTCCGCGCCCGCAACGCCGTCCGCCGGCTCGCTGGCCATGCGGGAGGTTACTTTCACATATCCCGGACAGACGCAGCCGATCTTGCGGCAGATATCGTTTCAGATCCAATCCGGGCAAACGGCGGCGATCATCGGCTCGACCGGCTGCGGGAAAACAACCCTGATTAATCTCCTGCTGCGATTTTATGATGCGGATGAAGGCCTGGTTCTGGCCGATGATGT
>CAYRWC010000015.1:0-18173 GCA_964427795.1 uncultured Oscillospiraceae bacterium
CAAGATGCGCGACATGACGCACCATTCCGAGGATAACCGGATTGGCTTCTTGCTCTACAGTCTGGCCTATTTTATGCAGGCCCAGCGCATGAACGGTTGCCACCAGTTTTTTATTGGCACTATTTGTACTCTTGATCAAGGTAATTTTAACTTTTGCCACTTGAAAGCCCCCTCATTCACAGGATATCTTCCACGGGTTTGCCGCGAAGTCTAGCGACTCGTTCGGGTGATTTCAAGCTTCTGAGGCCCTCGATCGTCGCATTTACCATATTGTTCGGATTGTTCGATCCCAAGGATTTGGTCCTGATATCCTTGACGCCGGCCAGTTCAAGAACGGCTCTGACAGGTCCGCCGGCAATAACACCGGTACCGCCGATAGCCGGTTTCAGAAGAACCCTGCCGGCTCCGAAAGTGCCGATTGCTTCATGAGGTATTGTACTCTCGCTAAGCGGAATTTCAATTAAATTCTTTTTAGCGTCTTCGATGCCTTTACGGATTGCATCGGGAATTTCTGCGGCTTTACCCAGTCCTTTACCCACATGGCCATTTTCGTCACCAACGATGACTAAAGCAGCAAAGCGGAAATTGCGGCCGCCTTTTACGGTTTTGGAGACACGCCCGATATGGATGACCTTCTCCTTGAGATCGAGTGTGCTTGAATCGATGCGCATGACAGTTCCTCCCTGCTTAGAAATTCAGTCCGGCTTCACGGGCCGCTTCAGCCAGAGCCGCTACGCGGCCATGGTAGATATAACCGCCACGATCGAACACTACAGTATTGATCTCTTTGGCCAAAGCGCGCTGGGCAATTAATTTACCAACGGCTTTTGATCCTTCGATATTGCCGCCATACGCCATGCCTTCTTTGATATCTTTTTCCATAGTCGAAGCGCTGACCAGCGTTTTGCCGGTGCTGTCGTCGATCACCTGGGCGTAAATATTGGACAGACTGCGGTAAACACAAAGTCTCGGCCGCTCAGGTGTGCCGTTGATCTTGTTCCGTACTCTGACATGCTTTCTCTTGCGGATTTCATTTCTGCAAGCTTTATTGATCATAACGTCTCACCTCTTTCTTATTTCTTTCCGCCCTTGGCGCCGGTCTTGCCTTCTTTGAGCTTCAGGACTTCAAAATCATATTTGACGCCTTTGCCCTTATACGGATCCGGTAAACGGAAAGAACGTATTTTTGCGGCTGTTTCTCCGACCAATTGCTTATCAGCGCCTTTTACGATTATTTTATTCGGATTGGGCACATCAAATGAAATACCTGCGGGTTCTTCCAGTTCGATCGGGTGCGAATATCCAAGGTTTAAAACAAGCTTGCTGCCTTGTTTCTGGGCTCTGAAGCCGACGCCGTTGATATCCAGGTTTTTCGAGAATCCTTTGGACACACCGATAACCATGTTGTTCAACAAGGATCTGGTTAAACCGTGCAGAGCTTTGTTCTCTTTTTCGTCATTGGGACGAAACACGCGGATCGCGTTGTTTTCGACGGTAACCGACATAGCCGGGTGTACAACTTGCGTTAGTACCGTTTTGCCGGCTTTTACAGTTACAAGGGCTCCGTCCACTTTGACCTCAACCCCGGACGGGATTTCGATCGGTAATTTTCCTATTCTGGACATGGTCCATTCCTCCTGCTCTTAAGATTGCAGGCCACGGTTGTATGACCGCAGCCCTTTTCAGAGTTCTGTTTATTTACCAGACATAGGCGAGAACTTCGCCGCCGATGCCTTCGTTTCTGGCCTTTTTATCGGTCATGATCCCTTTTGACGTCGATATGATCGCTATGCCAAGGCCACCAAGAACCTTGGGCAAATTTTCATTATCGGCATAAACGCGCAAACCGGGACGGGATATGCGCTTGATTCCTGAAATAACCGGTTTTTTCGCGGCATATTTCAGAGTCATCTTCAATTTCCCCTGCTTTTCATCAGCAAAGAATTCTACACGATTGATATAGCCTTCTTCCAGAAGAATCTGAGCGATGGCTTTTTTGACATTGGACGCCGGAACCTCACAAACGGCATGGCCGGCAGTACCGGCATTGCGGACTCTGGTGAGCATATCGGCAATGGAATCTGTTATCTGCATGCGACTTCCTCCTTCCTGACGCCGGGTTTACCAGCTAGCCTTGCGAATACCGGGTATCTGACCCTTATAGGCAAGCTCCCTGAAACACAGGCGGCAGATGCCGTACTTGCGGATATAAGCATGAGGCCGGCCGCACAGCTTGCAGCGATGATAAGCGCGTGTGCTGAACTTGGGTTCAGCCTGCTGTTTGAGTATCATTGACTTTTTTGCCATTTTCCGTTCCTCCCGCTTATTTGCTGAACGGCATGCCGAGCAGACGAAGCAGCTCGCGCGCTTCCTCATCGGTTTGTGCCGTTGTCACGATAATGATGTCCATTCCGCGGATCTTATCGATTTTGTCATATTCGATTTCCGAGAAGATCAGCTGTTCCTTGGCGCCCATGGCGTAATTGCCGTGACCGTCAAAAGAATTGGGATTGACACCGCGAAAGTCTCGCACACGCGGCAGAGCAATATTGATAAATTTGTCGAGAAATTCGTACATCTTTTCGCCGCGCAGGGTTACTTTGCAGCCGATATTCATGCCCTCACGCAGTTTAAATGCGGATACGGACTTCTTTGCCTTGGTAATCACAGCTTTTTGACCGGCAATAATGCCCATGTCGCGAGCCGCGTTTTCGATTGCCTTGGGGTTTTCCTTAACATCGCCGACACCCATATTCAGGACGATTTTGTCCAACTTAGGGATCTGCATCGGCGACTTGTATTTGAAGGTTTGCTGAAGCGCTGGAGCGGCTTCATTGGTGTATTTGTCTTTAAGTCTTGACATAGCCTGTACCTCCTCTGCCGCCTTACTTCTTAACTTCTCTTATTGTGTCGATAATCTCGCCACAGGCCTTGCAAACACGGACTTTTTCGCCGTTCTCCATGATCTTGCGGCCGGTCTTGCTGGGATGCTTGCATTTATTGCAGATCAGCATGACATTGGCGCTCGATATGGACGTTTCCTGATTGATGATTCCGCCTTGCTGGTTGCGTCCGCGCGGTTTTTTATGTTTAACCGACATATTGACGCCTTCAACGATAACCCGGCTGGCATCAAGGTCTACTTTTAAAACCTTTCCGGTTTTACCGGTATCCTTGCCTTTGAGCACGATTACCTGATCATCTTTTTTGACATGTACCTTAGACATCGCGCTTGTTCCTCCTTACAGAACCTCTGGGGCCAGCGAAAGGATCTTCATGTAGTCCTTGTCTCTGAGCTCTCTGGCGATCGGCCCGAAGATACGGGTACCGCGCGGATTCTTGTCCTCTTTGATGATGACGGCCGCATTCTCATCGAATTTGATATATGAACCGTCCGGACGGCGGACACCTTTGGTAGAACGCACAATGACCGCTTTGACAACCTCGCCTTTTTTGACAAGACCGCCAGGCGTCGCCTCGCGTACCGAACAGACGATGACATCACCGATATTGGCAAATTTGCGCCATGAACCACCGAGCACCTTTATGCACATCAGTTCTTTTGCTCCGGTGTTGTCGGCGGATTTTAGGATTGTTTGTACCTGGATCATAAATTTCCTCCTTCCCGAAAACCGACGGCAGTGTTATTTGGCCTTCTCAATAATTTCAACCAGACGCCAGCGTTTCTCTTTGCTGAGCGGACGGGTCTCCATCACGCGGACCTTGTCACCGGAATGGCATTCATTGTTCTCATCATGGGCTTTCAGTTTATATGTACGTTTGACAATCTTCTTGTACAACGGATGGCGAACATGTTCGGTAACCGATACGACGATCGTCTTGTCCATTTTGTCGCTGCTGACCAGCCCGACCCGGGTTTTTCTGAGGTTTCTTTCACTCATGGCCTGATCCCCCTTCACTCTTTGATGCCCTTGAGCTCGCGCTCGCGTAAAATGGTTTTAACACGGGCAATGTCCCTTTTAACGCTTTGGAGCTTTAAGGGGTTCTCAAGCTGGTTGATGGCGTGTTGAAACCTGAGTTTAAATAATTCCTCTTTTAAGGCAACGAGTTCTTCGTTCAGCTCAGCGATTGATTTATCGCGGATTTCACTCGGCTTCATTGACGTCACCTTCCTTTTCCCGTTTTACGATCTTGGTCTTGCAGGGCAGCTTATGGGCAGCCAGCCGCATGGCCTCTTTGGCTTCTTCATCTGTGACGCCGGAGATTTCAAATAAGACCCGTCCCGGCTTAACGACCGCAACCCAGTATTCCGGCGAGCCTTTGCCGGAACCCATTCGGGTCTCGGCCGGTTTTGCCGTTACCGGCTTGTCCGGGAATATTTTGATCCATACTTGACCGCCGCGTTTGACGAAACGGTTGATGGCGACACGGGCGGCTTCTATTTGATTGCTGGTGATCCAGCAAGGCTCGAGAGCCTGCAGGCCATAATCGCCGTAGTTAACAACAGTACCGCGCGTTGCTTTACCGGTCATGCGTCCCCGGTGCTGTCTTCTGTACTTGACACGTTTTGGAAGCAACATCAGGCTTCGCCTCCTTCCGCGACTTTGGCTTTGCGGGGCGCCGGATATATAGCGCCTTTATAAATCCAAACCTTCACGCCGATGCGTCCGTAGGTTGTTTTTGCTTCGGCAAATCCATAGTCGATATCCGCGCGTAAAGTCTGCAGCGGAATGGTTCCTTCATGATAATGTTCACTGCGGGCGATTTCAGCGCCGCCCAGCCGACCGCCGACAGCGGTCTTGATGCCTTTGGCGCCCATTTTCATAGCCCGGCCCATCGCTTGTTTCATAGCCCGGCGGAATGAAACACGCTCTTCCAGCTGTTTGGCGATATTCTCGGCAACAAGCTGAGCTTCCGTATCGACGGATTTGATTTCATTGACATTGATGAAGAAATTACGGCCGAATTTAGCGACCAGCTTCTTCTTCAAATCTTCGATCCCTGCGCCCTGGCGTCCGATGATGATGCCCGGTTTGCCGGTGGTAATCGCGACCAAAGTCTTTTCATCGCCTTTGCGCTCGATTTCAATGCGGGATACGCCGGCTTTAAAGCACTCGTTTTTAACAAATTCGCGGATTTTTTTATCCTCGACCAAGTATTTGCTAAAATCCTTTTTATCGGCGTACCATTTGGTGTCCCAATCTTTGATAACGCCCACTCTCAGTCCATGGGGATTAACCTTCTGGCCCATCTGTCAGCCTCCTTAATTCTTCTCTTTAAGAACAAGCGTCACATGGCTGGTTCTTTTGTGGATTTGTGCTGCGCTGCCGCGGGCTTTGGGAATAATGCGCTTCAGAACCGGGCCCGGATTGGCATAGCAGTCAGCCACATAGAGCGAGTCGCGCGAAAGGCTATTGTTGTTGACGGCATTTGATTCGGCTGATTTCAGCAATTTGGCGAGAATCGGCGACGCTGCCTTGGGGGTATATTTGAGAATGGCATACGCATCGTCGATGGCCTTGCCTTTGATCAGATTCACGACGACGGCAACTTTACGCGGCGCAAGACGAACGTTCTTGACAATGGCCTTGCCCTCATCTTTGCCGATGCCAAGCACTTTACGTTCCTTTTTCGTCAAGAGCGCGGTTTTCTTGAATTTATTAGCGGGTTTAGAATATTGAGCCAGAATATCATCCCGGTTTTCCAGCATATATTCTTTATTCATGACCTTTTTTTCCACTTCGTGTTCCTCCCTTCTGTCCCTTGGTTGCCACTATTTAGCGGCAGAGGATTTCTCTGATCCCGCATGGCCCCTAAAGGTCCTGGTGGGAGCAAACTCGCCCAGTTTATGCCCGACCATTTCTTCTGTCAAATAGACCGGAACATGCTTTCTGCCATCATATACGGCGATGGTGTGGCCGACCATTTCCGGGAATATGGTAGAAGCTCTGGACCAGGTTTTAATGACCTTTTTCTCATTCTTCTTGTTCATCGCTTCAATTTTGCTCATTAAAGCTTCTTGTACAAAATAACCTTTTTTTATTGATCTGCTCATAAGCCGCAAGCCTCCATCTGATTACTTGTTCCTTCTCTTGACAATATACTTGTCGGAAGGTTTCTTGCGATCCCTGGTTTTCTTGCCGAGCGTCGGAACACCCCAAGGGGTAACCGGACCCGGACGGCCGATCGGAGACTTGCCTTCACCACCGCCGTGGGGATGGTCGCAAGGATTCATAACCACGCCGCGGACGGTCGGACGTACGCCCATATGGCGTTTGCGGCCGGCTTTGCCGAGATTGACGTTTTCATGCTCGCTGTTGCCGACGCTGCCGATCGTGGCGCGGCAATTAAGGGTTACCATGCGGACTTCGCCGGAAGGCAGACGGATCTGGGCATATTGCCCTTCCTTAGCCATCAGCTGCGCGCCTGATCCGGCTGTGCGAACCATCTGGGATCCTCTGCCGGGTTTCATTTCAATATTATGGATCACGGTGCCGACCGGAATCATTTCTATCGGCAGCACGTTGCCGATAATGATATCGGCTGCCGGACCGCTTTCGACAACACTGCCGACTTTGATGCCTTCCGGAGCCAGGATGTAGGCTTTTTCGCCGTCCAGATACTGGATCAAAGCGAGATAAGCCGTGCGGTTCGGATCGTATTCTATAGCCTTAACAGTCGCTTTGACGCCGTCTTTACTGCGTTTCCAGTCAATGATGCGGACTTTGCGACGATTGCCGCCGCCGATATGACGGACGGTGATTCGGCCGTAGCTGTTGCGGCCGCCGGATTTGCTCCGGTTCATCAACAGATTCTTCTCAGGCGCTTTGGCGCTGATTTCCGAGAAATCAGCCACGGTCATCTGCCTTCTGGCCGGAGAAGTCGGATTAAAGCTTTTTGTTGCCATCTTTGTTTACTCCTTCTCTTGATCGCCCGGCTTACTGGCCGAACCCGAATTCCTCAATGGTCGTCTTGTACTTCCGGGTCGATTGGCTGGCTTTGCCGCCTTTGATCTGGAAAGACTCCGACTGAGGTTCGGTGCTGATGGTCACAACCGCTTTTTTCCAGGAACTGGTCAGGCCTTGATGAACGCCCATGCGTTTGCTCTTGCCATCATAATTGACGGTATTGACCTTGAGTACTTTGACGTCGAACAACTTTTCGCAAGCCTGACGGATCTCCGGCTTGGTCGCCGAATCGGCGACGAGAAAAGTGTATTTGCCGATTGCCGCGTCACCGGTGCTTTTTTCAGTGATGATCGGCCGGATGATGATGTCATGCGCCGTTTTCATTAAACATACACCTCCTGAACTTTCAGGACAGCCTCTTTGGTGACGACAAATTTATCGAACTTGAGGATGTCAAATACATTAATCGTGTTGACCAAGGCAGTTTTAACGCCGATGATATTGCGGGCCGACTTCTCTATGGTTTCATCACGATTGACGGTAACCAGCAAAGCAGACGAACCGGCGCCGATATTGCCGAGAATTTTCACCATTTTTTGGGTCTTGATCTCCGGAAGTTCCAACGATTCCAGAACAATCAGGCTGCCGGACGCAACTTTGGCCGACAATGCCGATTTCATGGCCAGTCTTCTGACTTTTTTCGGCAGGGTATAGCTGTAATCGCGCGGTTTGGGCCCAAAAATTATGCCGCCGCCGACATGCTGTGCCGAACGGGTCGATCCCTGACGGGCGCGGCCGGTTCCTTTTTGACGGTACGGCTTTTTGCCGCCGCCGGACACTTCGCTGCGGGTTTTTGTCGAATGTGTGCCTTGACGGCGATTGGCCAACTGGTTGATCAGGGCTCGATGCAGAACGTCCTGGTTGGGTTCAATGCCGAAGATGGCATCGGAAAGGTCGAGACTGCCGGTGACAGTTCCTTCCATGTTGTATACATCAACTTTTGCCATTTCTATGCTCCTCCTTTGCGCCGTATTACTTGGACTTGACGGACGTATAGATTTCTACAACGCCGCCTTTAGGTCCTGGAACAGCGCCCTTGACAACCAGGATGTTGCGTTCGCCATCCACCATGACTACGTCAAGGTTCTGTACAGTTACATTTGCAGCGCCCATGTGTCCAGGCAGCTTTTTGCCTTTAAAAACGCGGGCAGGATCTGTGTTCGGGCCCATGGAACCGACACGGCGATGATACATGGAACCATGCGATTCCGGACCGCCGCGCTGACCGTAACGTTTGATCGTTCCGGCATAGCCCTTGCCTTTGGACACGCCGCTGATATCAACGTGATCGCCGGTCTTGAACATATCGGCTACCGTGATGACCTGTCCCAAAGTATAATCGGCATCGGTCTTGAATTCGCGCATCAGCTTCTTCGGCTCGACGCCGGCCTTGTCATACTGGCCTTTGTCAGGCTTTCCGACTTTGACTGCCTTGACGGCGCCGAATCCGACTTTGACCGCTTTGTAGCCATCGGTTTCCGGTTTCTTGTTCTGAACGACAACAACCGGACCGCAATCGATGACTGTCGCCGGTATAGCCAGACCGTTCTCATCAAACAGCTGAGTCATACCTGCTTTTTTCCCAAGCATGAATTTCTCCATTTTCCTTTTTACCTCCCTGGTTATTGGTTCGCCGCCAGCGGCGAACATGACCGCAGCGGCCTTGCTTGCGGCCGCTGCTGGATCAAAGCTTTACAGCTTGATTTCGATATTGACGCCTGCAGGCATCTCGAGTTTCATCAAGGCTTCAACCGTTTTCGTGTTGGGAGCCAGAACATCGATCAGCCTCTTGTGAGTCCGGATCTCGAATTGCTCGCGAGAATCCTTGTATTTATGGGGAGAGCGCAGAATCGTTACGATCTCTTTCTCTGTCGGAAGCGGGATAGGTCCGGAAATGCTTGCTCCGGTGCGTTTTGCAGTTTCCACGATTCTCTCGGCGCTTTCGTCGAGAATATTGTGGTCGAAAGCCTTCAATCTGATTCTGATTCTTTGATTTGATGCCATAGGTCAAACCTCCTCATTTCTGCTTGGCCAGGTTCAACTGTGCCGGGCGTTTCTTCTCTTCCCATCATAAAACCCAGTCGACCTTCTCTTTCCGAGAATCCCGCCGCTGGGCACATGCCGGAAGGCATACGCTGCGCCATCAGATTAACCTGCCGTCCGATTTCATGAATCGGACTGCTCTGTCGAAGTTACCCGCTTCTGCGGCCGCAGCGGCCGCCGGCGGCAATCTCCGGCTTCATCGCTTGCGCGCTTGCACCGAAAAATACATGCAAAGTCGCGCATCAAATATTCTATAGCAGAAAATCAACAAATGCAAGAGAAAATTTTCCGATTTGCGAATAATTTCACGCCATTTTGATCTGCTGCACCAGAGATTCGATTTCTTGCTGCTTAAACGAATAAGTGCTGCCGCAAAAATGACAGACCAAGTTGATGCCTTGAGGATCTTCGGCTAATTTTGACAATTCTTCATGGCCCAGAGCAATCAGGTTGCGCTCCATCCGTTCACGGCTGCACGGGCAGGCATATGAACAGGGCGTGACCGTATGGTAATGAATATCCGGATCACCCAGCAAGAGATCCAGGATTTGATGCGGATTGAATCCTTCTTCCAACAAATAGCTGATCTCCGGAAATCCGCCGATCCGCTTCTCCAGGTAATCAGCCACCGATGCGTCGGCGTCCGGCATCATCTGGACCATCAAGCCGCCAGCCTGGGTTATGCCTTGCTGATCCATTTTGACGCCCAAACTGATGAGCGTCGGAATTTGCTCGGATATAGCCAGATAAGCAGTCAGATCTTCGGCGATTTCACCGGAAACCAGTTCGACCTGGCCGGTATACGGTTCTTTCAATTGCATATCGCGAATGACGGTCAGTGTACCCTTGCCAAGGGCTGCGCCGACATCCAGCTTCCCCGGTTTTTGATATACGGTTTCCACAACCGGCTGCATAACCGTGCCGCGAACGGTGGCATTCTGTTCGCCGACGACGGTCAGCCCCTGCAGCGGCCCCTGGCAGCGTATCACGGCGGTTATGGTGTCGCCTGGCAGATCCAGATCCTGAGTCAGCATCAGTACGCCGCTCATCAGCCGTCCCATAGCGGCTGCCGCCAAAGGCGACAAGCCGTGGATCCGTACGGCTTCCCGGCAAGTCTGGATGGTGCGGCAGGCAAAAATGCGTACGGCGCCCTGCAGCGCCGTGCCGCGGACAATATAGTCACCGCCGGGATCTTCTGTTGGCTTGAATTTTTCAGGTTCCTTGTTCATGGGCTGTTTGCTTCCCCTTATCCTTCATGTTTTCTCAGAAGTCTGCGCCGCTCCTGCCGGCAGTGGTCGACGCAGGACATAAAACGTCCTCTCGTCGGCTTTGGCGGGCGGAGTCATTTTCATATCACCCAGGTGAGCCGCTGTTTCCAGGCCGGCTTCGGCCGCCCAAGTCCGGATCTGGCGGCTGCCATAGTATTTTTCCACGATCACTTCGTCATGCCGGCGATAACTGCCGTCGGGCTGATTCAAAAATAAAACCAACTCCGAACGGCTGATCATCGTTTTAGGCTGATAACGGTTTTTCCAGAATAACGTATAATCCGGCTGATCGTCATAAAAAAGCTCCGACCCGAGTGAACACGCTAAATGTCGGCTGGTGGCCAGATCGAAAATCATCAGACCGCCGGGATTGAGATAATTGCGGCATAAGCGGAAAAGGCGCCGGACCTGGCTGATTCGAGTCAGATGGTTGATCGTGTCCAGCAGACAAACCATCAAGTCGACGGTGCCGTAAAGTTGAAAATTGCTGATATCCTGCTGCAAGAATAGGCAGTCCGCTCCGCCGGCCGCGGTTCGGTCATGCCGGCTCAGCTTGTCTTTGGCTTCGCCGAGCATCGCCGGTGAAGCATCCAGACCGATCGGGTCATACCCCCGGTCCAGCATCTCCAGGCAGAAGCTGCCAGTTCCGCAGCCCAAATCCAAAAGCAGCGGCCGGCCTTCATAACCGTCGCCATCTCCGGCGCGGCGGCTGTATTTCATTTCCAGCTGCTGGATATAGTCGGCCCAGGCCGGCGTGTCGATCGATTGAATCCGGTCATATACGCCGGCTAAAGACTGATACATTTCCGGCATGAATCAAACGCTCCGGTTCATTGCTCCAGGCCTTCCAGATAATGGATCGCCGATGAAAGCTGAGTGTCCTGCTCCAGTGTGAGACGATTCAGGGATATGCCTTGAACCGACTCCGGCAGCGATACCGCCAGCTGCGGCGTCAGGCCTGTGCCTTCGATGCAGTCGCCGCCCGGCAGATAATACTGGAAATTGGTCAGATTGATTGCCGAACCATCTTCAAGCGGCAGTGTTATGGTGCCCGATCCCTTGCCGAAAGACTGTTCGCCGATCAGGTACGCCTTGCCATGATCGCGCAAGCATCCGGAAAACAGCTCGGACGCGCTGGCCGACATACCGTTGATCAGGATCGCATAACGCATGGTTTCGGGAACGCCCATGCTGGCTTTTGATTCCCAGACTTCCTTGAACGGTTTACCGTCGCTGCGGCCTTCAAGGCTGGCAATAACGCCTTCCGGCAGCAGATAGTCCAGCATGGATATGACCTCGCTGGCCATGCCGCCGGTATCGTTGCGCATGTCAAAAACGATATTCTGCGCGCCCTGGCTCTTTAAATCTTCCATGGCAGCCATAAAATTCTTGGAAACATTTTCGGAGAATTCGCGGATCTGCACGTAGCCGATCTTATCGGTCAGCATTTTATGACTGACGCTGGCAGTCGTGATTTTCTTCCGGATTGCTTTTATCTCAACATTATCGGACAATGACGGGCGATAAAGGACGAGGTCGACCGTCGAGCCTTCTTCGCCGCGCACCAAAGCGGCGACAGAACTGATATCTTTCATGGCCGTTACGTCGGTTCCGTCGACCGATACAAACAGGTCGCCGATCTGCAGGCCGGCGTCCTCAGCCGGACTGCCGGCAATAACTTCCGTAATTTCAACCAGACCTTCTTGATTCAAGGCGACAAAAGCTCCGATGCCGGTGTAGTTGCCGCTCATGGATTCTTCAATCTGCTGATTTTCTTCCGCCGTCAGATACATGGTATAACGATTGCCCAATTCATCCACCAGGCCGCGGGTCATCGCTTCGATCATTTCGGAATCGGTCAAGTCTTTATAAAACTGCTGATCGACCGCCCGGTAAACCGTCTGCAGCTTGTTCAGCGCTTTTTGGGTATCCGTGTCGTTGACGAAACTGAGGCCGAGGCTTCCGTCGGAACCGGATGTAAGCGTACCGGCGGCGCCTGCTTTCAAAACCGCCAGGCCAATGCCGATCGTCAGCGTGCCGGTTAACAGCATGGTCACCAAGACGGTCAGGATATACTTCCACATCGGTCCTTTGCGGACAGGGCCAGGAGCGGCGGGCTGCGCCGTCTGTTGTTCTGCTGTTCCGGCAGGCAGGCCGGCTGCGGTCGGATCATCTTGTTCTTGCGGAATATTTTGCTGATCACTCATATGAAAAGCTCACTTTCATCATCAGGAAATATAAGGTATTGGATTAACAGTCGATCCGTCGATCATCACTTCAAAATGGAGATGAGGGCCGGTGGAAGCGCCGGTGCTGCCGCAGGTAGCGATTTTGTCGCCGGCGCTGACGGTCTGGCCGACTGTAACCAGCGTGTTTTTTAAATGGCCGTACAAAGTGGAGATCCCGTCGTCATGGCTGATCACGATATAATTGCCATAACCGCTGCCGCCCGTATTCCGGCCCTCATAACTGTTGCGGACCAGCAGAACGACCCCGTCGGCGGCCGCCAGGATCGGATGGCCATAATCGCCGCCCAGATCGACGCCCGAATGAAAACGGTTAACATGATAAATCGGATGATAGCGCATGCCGTATGGCGAATAAACCGTACGGTCGCCGGGATATGGCCATACCCACCCTTTCCCGTTCGGCGCCGAGTTTTCTTTGGACGGAGCCGGGGTGTTTCGGGCCGCCTGGGCCGCAGCGGTCGCTTTGGCCGCGGCTGTTGCCTGCGCGGATTTTGTGGCTTTGGCCGCGGCTGTCGCCGCCGCTTGCTCGCTGGCCAGTTTTTTCTGCAAACCGGCCACTTCTGCAGCAATTTTCGCCGATTCGTCATTCAACGCGTCTTCCTGCTGTTCACGAGTCGAAAGCTGCAGCTGCGTCTGGCTCAAATCCGATTGCTTGGCATCGGCATCGGCTTTCAAGGCGGCAATATCGGCTTCCAATTGGGTGACAATCGCCGACATATCGGCCGAATGCTGCTGCGCCTGGTCGCGCTTCAAAGCGGCGTTGTCTTTGGCCGCTTCCAAATCATCGATCATCTGTTGATCGGAATCGGCGATAATGGTCATGAACTGCAGGGTCGTAAAAAATCCCTGCAGGCTTTCCGACTCCAGAAATACCTGGAGAACCGATTTTTTCTGGTGTTCGAACATCGTCTGCATACGCGCCACATATTGATTTTGCTTATCCTGCAGATCCTGCTCCGATTGAATATATTCGGTATAAGCCTGCTGCATATCGGCTATGGCGGCCTGCAGCTGTTCCGTCTTCTCCTGATACAGCTTCTTCTGCTCGTCGCTGCGATCGTTCAGCCAGGCCAGTTCTCCGGTCAATTTGTCAACCTGCGAAGATAACTGATTGGTTTCGCCGGCTAATTTTGCCTGTTGTTCCTCCAACTCAGCTTGTTTGTCTTTCGCGTCGGCCAATGCCTCGCTGGTCGACGCCGCCTGCACGCGTCCCGGAAACAGGCTCCAGGAAATAGTCAGGCCGATAATCAGTGCCATGGCCGTTATTCGGATCCAATGATATTTCTTAATTTTCATAGCAGCATGTATCGGCATATAAACCTCCTGTCAAACCTGTATATGCCGGCGGACAGCAATCGCGCTGCCTAAAGAGCCGACTCCGACGCCGATCAGGATATTGATCAGCAGTATTTTTTGGGCTACGGCTGCCGGCGTGACCATTGCCAAAAAATCAGTGGGTTTAATGCCGACCATCAATACATCGTAAATCCGGTTATAAGCCAGCCAGATGATCAGCCAGGCCAGGAAAGCGCCGGCCAGTCCGACCAGCGCGCCCTCGATAATATAAGGTATCCTGATATACCAGTTCGTCGCGCCGACATATTTCATGATACTGATTTCCTCGCCGCGGGCAAATACGGCGACCCGAACCATATTGGATATGATCAGGAAAGATATCAGGCAGAGAATAATAAAGGCGGCCAAGGTCGCGTAATTGACCCAGACAATGGCTTGACTGAGAAACTGCATAACCGATAACTCCAGCGAAACCTTGCGAACGCCGGGAATGCCGCTGATTTGTGCTTGAAAGGCTTGGCCTTGCGAGGGGTCATTCAAGCGGACGGTATACGTATAAGGAATATTGGTAACCGGAAAATCATTAAACAGATCATCCTGGCCCATATTCTCCTTGAACTGATCGAAATTGTCCTGCGGCGTATGCATCGTATAATCCAAGACATCGTCGCTGGCAGCCAAAACCGTGTCCACTTCAGCTAAAGCCGTTTCATCAACGCCCAATTCCATGGTTATTTCAATCGGTGGCTGTTGGCCGGCTTGAGCCATGATTTGCCGCGCGTTAAAAGAAAAAACGGTAAAAGCGCCCATTAAAACCAGCATTAAAGCAATGGTTGTAATAGAAGCCAAAGTAACCAAAGGATGACGGACAATATTACGTAAACCTTCTTCTAAAGTATGGTGGACGAGTGTCAATCTCATGGATGAACCTCCGCTTCCACCGTTTTCTCTGCTGTCGGTTCCGGTCTGTTCCTGTTCTCGGGTTTCTCCGCCGTTCCGGCCAGATTCGCCGGAATTGGCTGTCCGGACGATTCCGCGTCATTTTTTACCGGTTCCGGCGTACAGGACTGAGAATATAGTCCGATGCTGTCGTCGCGTACCATACAGCCGCCGTCAATTTCGATGACCCGCTTTTTCATGCGGTCGACAAGATCGTGATCATGGGTGCAGATAACAACCGTCGTTCCCGTGCGGTTGATTTCCTCCAGAAGCGCCATCAACGCTTCGCTGTTTGTCGGATCAAGGTTGCCGGTCGGTTCATCGGCTAAAATCAACATCGGATTGTTGACCATTGCCCGGGCGATAGCCACTCGCTGCTGCTCGCCGCCGGATAACTCACCCGGTTTGGCATCGGCCTTATCGCGCAAGCCGACAATGCTCAAGACAATCGGTACCCGCCGCCGGATCGAGCTGCGTGTGGCGCCGACTATTTCCATGGCAAAAGCCACGTTCTCAAAAACCGTTTTGGTATAAATCAGGCGGAAATCCTGAAAGACCATGCCGATATTGCGGCGCAGATAAGGAACCAGGCTCCGCCGGATCTGGGCGATATCAAATTGATCGATCAATACCTGACCTGACGATGGCCGTTCTTCGCAAGTCAGCAGTTTTATCAAAGTCGATTTGCCGGCGCCGCTGCGCCCGATGACAAAAACGAATTCCCCGTCACCGATTGTAAAGCTGACATCCTTGAGGGCTAGAGTCCCTGTTTGGTAAGTCATCGATACATTGCAAAATTCAATCAATTAAAGACCTCCTCTGGATAGCGGTTTTATCAATTATGCCACCATTTGCCAGTGGATGCCGTCTTCAGAGAACCCTTGTCCTGCTTCTCCAGATACTTACGGACCATTGACGCCAGTTTAAATAAAACCGCGTCGTCGAAACTTCTCAAGTCTAAGCCGGTTATCTTCTGGACTTTGTCCAGGCGATAAACCAAGGTGTTCCGGTGAACGAACAACTGACGAGACGTCTCGCTGCCGTTCAGGTTGTTTTCGAAAAATTTCTGGATCGTCAGCAAGGTTTCGCTGTCCAATGCTTCATAAGCGCCTTTGGGAAAAACTTCATCCAGGAACATGTGGCACAATGTCGGCGGCAGCTGGTAAATCAGGCGGCCGAGACCAAGCTGATCATAACGCATGACGTAAGTGTCGTTTTCAAAGATGGCGCCGACAGTCAGAGCCAGTGACGCTTCGCGGTATGATTTGGCGGTGTCTTTCAGTGTTTCAGCCGGCATGCCGATACCGATATGGACTTTGGCCATCGATTCGGCATTCAGATTATCGAGGATCAGATGTGCCATGATGTCGATCTGAGTCGTATCATCTTTGGGGAATTCCGTCAGCAAAACGATGGTTTCCTCATCCATGGGCAAAACATAATTGTTGCGGCGGTCAGGGAATAAGCTTTGTAGGATCTCGAGGCAATCGACTTCCTCAGCCTGCTCGAAACGTACCAGATAAGCCAGCCGAGGCAGGGTGTAAGGGATCTTAAATTCCCGCGCTTTCAAGGGGATATCGCCCGGCAGCTCATTTTCCAGCAAAACATTCTTGAGAAAAACCTCGCGCTCGGCATCGGAATTGCGTTCCTTTAAAGCGGCGATGATCCAATGATTGATCAGCTCAAGATAATTGCGGGATACACTGTCCGTTCCTTCAATGAAACAAATATAATTGACCTTGTCGCTGACCGGCAATTTCATATAAGTGCGGCCGTATGTTATGGCGATATGCTCTTCCGACAGCATAACGGCTCGGGCGGACGAATCCTCATTGCCCTCCAGTTTCTCATCCGTACAGGCTATAATAATACCATCGGCATCAAGAACACCGGCAACTCTGTCAAGGAAACGGGCCACCTCTCTGATGCACTTTTTCAATTCTTCCATAAATGAACACCTTCCTATCAGCATTGATCGGATATTCACGGCACGATACTCTGATTTCTATCTTATCCTATCTTATAGTTTTCCCTTTGATGTTGCAAGGCTGTGATTGAACTTTCACATTTTCTTCAAAGTTTACATCGGTAATCCGTAAAAAAAACGCTCCGCTTGTGTTTTAGGCTCACAAGCGGAGCGTTCCGTGAATACGGCGGGTAAAATATATTAGCTCAAAATGACAAGTTCCGTCTCTTTGTCAAACAGATGAACACGGTTGCCGTCGATAGCCAATGAAGAAACTTCGCCGACTTTGGAATGGCTGACGGTCGGATCGACGCGGGCGGTCATGTTCAACGCGCCGGCAACGGTCACATAAAGGTAGGTTTCGGCGCCCAGCATTTCAACAACGTCGACGCTGGCCGGGAAAGTGGTCTCCGGATGTTCGGCAACAAACCGGGTCTCATCGGACAAAGCTTCCGGACGAACGCCCATGATAACATCCTTGCCGTCATAAGCCTTGACTTCCGGCGTGGAATACTTGGCCGGCAGGGCGACGGAAATATCGTTGAAATTGAGGGTTACGGCATCGCCCTTGACGGCGATCGCGGCGTTGATGAAGTTCATCGGCGGCATTCCGATAAAGCCGGCGACGAAGGTATTCTTCGGATGCAGATACAAGTTGGTCGGGTTGTCGATCTGCTGGATGAAGCCATCCTTCATAACAACAATGCGGGTACCCATCGTCATAGCTTCGGTCTGGTCATGGGTAACATAGATGATGGTGGTTTGCAGGCGCTGATGCAGTTTGGTGATTTCAACACGCATCTGAACACGCAGTTTGGCGTCGAGGTTGGAAAGCGGTTCATCCATCAGGAAGACTTTCGGGTTACGGACGATAGCACGGCCGAGAGCAACACGCTGACGTTGTCCGCCTGAAAGAGCCTTTGGTTTTCTGTCCAGCAAATGTTCGATTTCCAGAATTTTGGCAGCTTCGGTAACGCGGCGTTTGATATCGTCCTTCGGGACTTTGCGCAGCTTCAAACCGAAAGCCATGTTGTCAAAAACGGTCATGTGCGGATACAGAGCATAGTTCTGGAAAACCATGGCAATGTCTCTGTCTTTCGGCTGAACATCGTTGACCAGTTTGTCACCGATATAAACTTCGCCTTCCGTGATTTCCTCAAGGCCGGCAATCATACGAAGGGTTGTCGATTTGCCGCAGCCGGAAGGTCCGACCAGGATAACAAATTCTTTGTCGGCGATATCGATATTAAAATCGCTGACTGCAACAACGCCGCCTTCATATCTTTTGTATACATTCTTTAATGAAACACTAGCCATACATGTACCTCCAAATTTGCTTTACAGCACTCCCATAATCATCAGGCTTGCATAATGACTATACCACTGGCACGCCGATTAAGCCAGAGGCAAAATGTAACAAATGTTTTTGTCTGAATTTGGCAATACAGTAGCAGGGGGGCTGGCAGACAATACAATTTTGCCG
>CAYRWC010000016.1:0-17554 GCA_964427795.1 uncultured Oscillospiraceae bacterium
TCGGCTGAGGATAATTTGTCCTTCCGTAATATAACCGGTCAAGTCCGGTATCGGATGCGTTTTGTCATCGTCGGGCATCGTCAGGATCGGTACGAGCGTTATGGAGCCGGCCTTGCCTTTTTGCCGGCCGGCGCGTTCATAGAGAGTCGCCAGGTCCGTATACAGATAACCGGGATAGCCCCGCCGGCCGGGAACTTCTTTCCGGGCAGCCGATACTTCGCGTAAAGCCTCGGCATAGTACGTGATGTCGGTCATGATAACCAACACATGCATGTCGAGAGTAAAAGCCAGGTATTCGGCGGCCGTCAAAGCCATGCGCGGCGTGGAAATGCGCTCGATAGCCGGGTCGTTGGCCAGATTCATAAAAAGGACCGCCCGGTCGATGGCGCCGGTCCGGCGGAAATCGTTTATAAAATAGTCGGCTTCTTCGAAGGTTATGCCCATCGCCGCGAAAACCACGGCGAAATTGCCGGATTGGTCACGGACTTTTGCCTGTCGGGCAATCTGAGCGGCAAGCTGGGCATGCGGCAGGCCGGACGCCGAAAAGATCGGCAGTTTCTGACCGCGTACTAAAGTGTTCAGGCCGTCGATCGCCGATAAGCCGGTTTGGATGAATTCATTGGGATAATCGCGGGCCGCCGGATTCATGGGCTGGCCGTTAATGTCGAGTAGCCGCTCGGGAATAATTTCCGGGCCGCCGTCGGCCGGAGATCCCATGCCGTCAAAAACGCGTCCGAGAATATCGGGTGAAACCGCGAGTTCCATACCTTTGCCAAGAAAACGGACTTTACTATCCTGAACATTGATGCCGATTGAACTGTCGAATAATTGTACCAACGCGTTGGTTCCGTTGACTTCCAGCACTTTGCAGCGGCGGATTTCGCCGTTGGGCAGCTCGATTTCCCCCAGCTCGTCATATTTGACGCCGCTGACCTGCTGCACAAGCATCAGCGGTCCGGCGACCTCTTCGATGGTGCGGTATTCCCTGGGCATATTACATCACCCCCTGAGGTTGCAGCGCATTGATTTGTTCCAGTAAATGCACTTTGATCTGATCGGCTTTGGTCTGCACATCCTCTTCCGGCACCAGTTTCAGATGGCTGATCTCGTCGCGGACCGGCAATTTTATCAACTCGCGGAACGGCGCATTATGTTCCAGTGCTTTCCGGCCTTGATAATAAAATTCCATGATCAAGGAAAGCATCAGGTATTGTTTGGACAAAGACGTATATGTGTCGATCGGATCAAAGGAATCCTGATGCAGAAAATCTTCGCGGACAGAGCGGGAAGCTTCCAGCTTCAATCGATCGGCCGCCGACAGGGAATCCTGACCGACCAGACGGACGATTTCTTCCAGTTCGGCTTCCTCCTGAAGCAGGCGTATGGCGTCGCCATGCAAATGGCTCCACTCCGGCGTGATCTTGCTGTTCATCCATTCATCGATCATATCGGCGTACAAAGAGTAACTGTTCAGCCAATTGATAGCCGGAAAATGTCTTTTATAAGCCAATGCCGAATCCAAGCCCCAGAATACTTTAACAATGCGCAGCGTCGACTGGGCAACGGGATCGGAGAGGTCGCCGCCCGGCGGCGAAACGGCGCCGATGGCCGTCAGGATGCCGATCCGTCCGTCCTTCCCTAAACAACGCACACAACCGGCGCGTTCATAGAAGCTGGCCAGACGCGATCCCAGATAGGCGGGATATCCTTCTTCGCCCGGCATTTCTTCCAAACGGCCGGACATTTCCCGCAGCGCTTCGGCCCATCGGGATGTCGAATCGGCCATGATCGACACCGAATAGCCCATGTCGCGGAAATATTCGGCTATGGTTATGCCGGTATATATCGAAGCTTCCCGGGCGGCTACAGGCATATCGGATGTGTTGGCGATCAGGATGGTCCGCTTCATCAGCGATTCGCCGGATTTTGGATCGACCAGTTCGGGAAATTCCAGCAGTACATCGGTCATTTCATTGCCGCGTTCGCCGCAGCCGATATAGATAACGATATCCGATTCAGCCCACTTGGCCAGCTGATGCTGGATAACCGTTTTGCCGCTGCCGAAGGGGCCCGGCACAGTTGCCGTACCGCCGCGGGCGACCGGGAAAAACGTGTCGATCGAACGCTGCCCGGTTACCAGAGGCGCGTCGGGCGCGATCTTATTCTGATACGGACGGCTGCGGCGGACCGGCCATTTCTGCAGCATCGTCAAATGCTTTTCCGAACCGTCCGGCATACGCAGACAGCATATCGGATCGACGACCGTCTTCATGCCGGACTCCACAGATTCGACCATGCCGGACAAACCCGGCGGAACCATTATTTTATGAAGAACCAGTTCGGTTTCGCGCACCACGCCGATAATATCACCGGCTTCGACGCTGTCGCCAGGCGCGATCCGGGGCTCAAACAGCCACAAGCGGCTGCGGTCAAGAGCCGGCGCCGAGACGCCGCGGGCAATATTGTTGCCGGCCAGCGTTACCAAGCGGTCAAGCGGGCGCTGTATCCCGTCAAAGATGCCGCCGATCAGGCCGGGCGCCAATTCCACAGACAAAGGAGCGCCTTCGGATTCCACTTTCTCGCCGGGTCCCAGGCCTGCGGTTTCTTCGTAAACCTGAATCGACGCCCGGTCGCCGTGCATCTCGATTATCTCACCGATCAGGTTTTGATCGGAAACCCTTACGACATCGAACATCTCGGCGTTGCGCATGCCCTCGGCGACAACCAGCGGTCCCGACACCTTGACGATTTTTCCTTGATTGGTTTTTTTCATGCTATCCTTACACCTCATTCGTTTTGCTTCAGATCATCGCCCGGATCTTCGGCAAATAAATCCATGCCAACCGCCCGTTTCACAGATTCGCTGACCTGGCGCATACCCAAGCCGGTTGTTCCGGTTATCGACGGTATCGGAATGATCGCCGGCAGGCTTTGACTGCGCAAAAACTGCAGATATTCCTGATTGCCTTCGGCCAGCTTCTCCGTTATAAATATAACCACATAGTGCTGATCGACAAGCTGACGGATTTTACTTGCGGCTTCTGCCGGATCATCCGTTTCCAGAACCGTCATGCCCAGGGCGCGAAAACCGATTACGCTGTCACGATCGCCGATAACGGCAACTTGATACATTTCCGGTCACCTCCATGTCAGATAACTTTTGCGGATCAGGTCGCGGGCTTCGGCCATCGGCAGCCCGTTCCTTTGAAAAGTCAAGATGATCCGGATGTTTTTCATTTCCATTTCACGGGCGATCAGATAGGCCAAGGGGACTTCCGGGCCGCCGGCGACATGTCGGGCATTACCGATATGATCCATGATCAGGTTGTCCGCCTGCAGGCTGAAGCGGGCGGCGCTGCCTTTTTTGCCGTATGATTCGCCCTGTTCCGCCAGCCTTTTATAAGGTGTCCGGGCGTAAAACGCCGTTATCGAATCCGGACGATCTCTATAGAGCGCCAGGACCGAATCTGCGCCTAACGTGCCGCCGGGCAGCAGCGCTTTCTCCAGATAATATTCGCCGCTGCGCAGGAAGCGGGTCCGCAGCAGCAAATCGAGATTAATCATATCGGTTCGCATCTGCAGATACCGGATAAAAAACGGATTGCCCAATTGGGCCGCGCGTTTATGCGCCTCGCCGTAAGCACACTGATCCAGCAGCAAATCCAGGTCGCTGATATCATAGGAAGAGCGGTATCGGCGCAGTGCCTGAACAGCCAGCCGATAAAGCCAGTCCGGAACAACCTCGGGCTGCCGGTCGATTATAGCCCGGATCAGGACGGCCGGCCGAACCAACGACGGTTCCTGCATGAATGCTTCCAAATGAGATGGCGCCAGACCGGCCGCGATGCTGCCAAAATCAGGCAAGCCGCCGGCATCATCCTGATTAGCCGGCGTTTCCTGCGGCAGGTTGGGAACCAGGTTCTTGAGAATGACCTTCAGATTCTGGATGTCGTGAAACAGCATCAAAGTTTCCGCATAGCCGTCACCCGGCATCAGCGTTTGTATCAGCGCATAGACGGCCGCAGTTTCCCTCTTTAAAACCGTTTCGGGATCGCCTGCCGCGGGATATCCGCATTCGCTTAATATGCGGACGCTTTCATCCGCCGACCGCGCATCCAAAAGACGGTTGATGTGGCTGGAATCCAGCAAGTGCAATTCCATTGCCCGGATCCGACCGCTGGCGTACCCATAACGGCCGCGGCTGCCTGTCGGCTTGCCGCCGTCCGCCGGCCGGCTTGTTTTTTCCCTTGCCGCCTTAGTCATAGATCATTACCGGATCCGTCGGACGCTTCTGCCGGAAATAAAACAGAGGCGGCCAGACGAACTAACTGCGAACGGCGGTTTTTAATGATCAAATCCAGCGTCAGGTTTTCTTCTACCCATTCCTGCCGGATAATCAAGCCGCCATCAAAATCGCCGGGAGCGGCAGCCAAACGCACAGTACCTTCAAAGCCTTCGATAATTCGTTCGCCCAAGTTAAAATCGGCAGCGGACAAAACAAGCTCGCCGGATTGCATATTTGCCTGGAGAAGCAGCTGCCGGTAAAAGGCGATTTTCCTATCGGTGTCCATACGGCGCAGTTGATCCGCAGCCATGTCGACAGCCTGGTCAACCAGATCGCGGCGCGCTTGCAGCAATGCTTTGCGTTTTTCCATGGCGGCCATGCTGCGGGCGCGGCTCTTCAGGGTCTCGGCCTGCGCCGCTGCCTTCTGCCGCGTTTCCGCCCCTTGTATTTCGCTGCTTTGTCTGGCCGCAGCCAAGGTTTCCGCGGCCGATTGCCGGGCACGATTCAGGATTTCATTTGCTTTTTCCTGTGCTTCGGCCAGGATTCTTTCTTGAATGGCTTCCAGTCCGTTCACTTCGCCGCTCCTTCCTGTTTTGCGATGATTATCATGTTTGTCTTCACCGGCTTATTTAATTCGTAAAACAGTCAATACCGAAGCCAGAAGCGCCAGAATGGCATATGTTTCGACCATGGCTGCCATAACCAAGGCTTTCGCCTGTTCTTCCGGCCGTTTGGCAACCAGGGCGATGCCGGTTTCCGCAACACGGCCCTGATAGATGGCGGAAAAGAATCCGACAAAAGCTATCGGTAAAACAGCCGCCAGGTAAGCCAGGCCTTTCTGCCAGGAGATGTCCGGGGATCCGCCCATGACTCCGGATTGAAGCATAACCATAAACCAGGTCAGCAAGCCGTAAATGCCCTGTGTGCCCGGGATAGCCTGCAAGATCAGCATTTTGCCGAATTTTGACGGATCTTCGGTCAAAACGCCGGCAGCCACTTCACCGACTTTGCCGACAGCCAACGCCGAGCCGATACCCGGCATCAGCGCAGCCAGAGCGCCGGCCAGCAGAGTCAGGATAAGGCCCATGTGTTCCAAAATTTCCATGATGTATTCCTCCTTGATTGATGATCCTTTATAACCTATTGTCGGGAGATATTTCGAGTTGCCGGCCTATTCGGTCAGCCGTCTCCGCTGCCTGTCGGGACCGGGCTCGGCAGGCCGGCTGATTTCGACATAGCGGGTCCGCAGTTTCAGGGGATGCCAGATCCGGCCGCCACCTTCATAGAACTTACCAAAAAACTCAACATACTGCAAACGGCTGGTATGGACAAAAGCCGAGAGCGACGATAAAGCCAGATTCAACGAATGGCCGGCTACGGCCGCGATAACAAAAATCAGAAAACCGGGAATAGTCGGACCGCCGAGAAACCCGAGCAGGTTGACCACCATGGCGATAACACTGGTCGCCAGCACCAGGGCCAGGATGCGGGTATAGGAGAGAATATCACTGAAATATCCCGTGATGCCGTACAAAGCGATCAGGCCTTTCGCCAGGCGCATAACCGGATTGCGCGCGTCACGGCCACCGAACAGGACGATTATTCCCGCGCCGGACAAGGCCATAATCATCCCCGCCGAACCGCCGATGCCGCCGATCATCAGGCCGATACCGCCGATAATCAGATACCAGGGGGCGATATCCAGCAAACCGTCCTTGCCATGGCCTGTTAGAAACAGCAGGTAAATCTTGGCGCCCATGCCGACAAATAAATGGACAACACCGAAAATCATGCTCCAGATCATCAGCTTGGTCGCGTCGTCCATCGGATTAAACCACAGAGCCGGGATATTGATCCGGTGATCGGTTAAGACAGACACCATATCGCCGAAAAAGCCGCCGAACAGGAATCCCCAGATCGTCGACGATATGCCGCACAAGAACAGCATTCGGCTCAGCCGGCCCATCTCGCCGCCGGCTTTGACTTTAAACGCGATAAAAGCACAAATAGCGGTCAACACCAGACCATAACCGATATCGCTCAGCATCATGCCGAAGAAGAAAAAGTAAAAGGGCGCGACCAGCGGCGTCGGATCGATTTCCTGGGTAGACGGCGGGCTGAACATTTCGACAATGACTTCATAGGGCTTAACCAGAGGATTATTCCGGAATAAAATCGGATATTCTTCGTCCGCTGCCGCGGGACGGGCGTCAAGGGCAACCAGGAAGCGACTTTTCAAGCCTTTCTTCACTTCCTCGGTCAGATGGGCCGGCACCCAGCCCTGCAGCCAGAACGTGCTGTGAGTCTTGGGCAGAGCAGCCTCGACCTGCAGCCGGTCGCTGTGCATGAGCAGAAAATCGTGCAGCATTTCAAAATCGCCGGCATTTCCGGCCAGATTCAGTTCTTCTTCCTTTAGCGCCGCCAGTTCGGTTTGCATTTCCGCTATCCGGCCGTGCAGCCGATCGAGCTGCTGAGCCGGCGTTCCGGCTTCACTTTGAATCGGCAGCGCGTTGAAACCGGAACGGCGCAGGATCGCCTGAACCAGGGCTGTGCGCGGCCGCCAGGTTGCGATAATACAGCGCAAGCCGCCTTCATCGGCAGCCAGGACCTCGATCAACGTTTCAGGCGCTTCATCGGCCAGCTGAACCATAATCTGATTTTTCAGATCCGCGGACGCCAAGCTGCCCAGAAAAACGCGGACATGTTCCGTGCCGTCGCTGTTCAGATCAACCGTCAGATTCCTCCACGGTTCCAACAATTCGCTTAATGAAAAAAGGCGGGTCAGCTGGGCTTGTAAATCATTCTGGCGGGTTTTGTTCTGTTCAAACCGGCCCACCTGGTCAAGGATGGCCGATTCGCGGTCCGCAATCTCCAGAAAGTCTTCGGCAGTGACTTTCCTGCGGCCGGAGAACATCGCCTTTTTCCGCGGTTTCAGGCGGTCGGCGTTTTGTATGGCCATCTCCAGCCGTGACAGGGCATTGACGGGCAGCGATTGTTCTTCGCCGGGCACGGTTTCGGGGTCCCCTGCGACAGCCGGCAAAACACCGTCATCGTTTTGGCTGGCGGTTTCGTCTTGGCTGCCGGTTTCGATGATTTCGACCGCACCCAAACGCATCAACGCGTCGACAATGTTCTTTCGGTCGGCAGACAAGCCGACGACCGTCATTTTATCCATCTTAACAACAGCCATAATCACTCACGATCCGATCGGCAATCTGCGCGGCCGCCACAGTCAGCCGGACAGCCGACCGGTCTTTCAGCGCCTGTATTTCGCGTTCCGTCGCCTGATCCGAATCAGCCGTCATCTGATCGGCTTCCCGGCCGGCCGCAGCGAGACTGTCCCGCTGCTCCCGCATCGCCGCCTCCCGGCCCTCGTTGACCAGCGCGGCGGCCTCTTCACGCGCGTCATCTTGCATTTGCCGAGCTTGACTAAGCGCCTGCTCAACCAAATCGGCCGCTTGTTTTTCCGTCTCCCGGATTTTTACCAAAAAATCATGTTCTGCCATATCTTGTCTCCATCTTCACGCATCTATCGCCAATATACGGCGCGGGCCAATTTTTTTGATCAGCAGGGCCAACAGCAGAGAAAGAATCAGCGGGCCGACGACAATCAGCAGCAAGGACTGCAGCAATTCCAATTGCCAGACGACAACCGGCACGATCACCAACGCGGCCAGCAGCATCGCCAGCAGGATGCCATAGACGACATTTAAGTTTTGCTTGACCGCTTTCTGCTCGTTGTCCCATTTCAATTTGGGCCAGTACAATTCAAATATGATGCCGGCCAGATTGGGCAGTAAAACCGAACCCGGCACAACGGCGATAACAGACAGGGAAAACCAGGCAGGCGGCTGCAGAACGGCAATAAAAAGAATGATCGGCAGCAAAGCGCCCAGCAGGCTGAAGAACACGCCGACGGCGATCTTTGCCATCAACTGGCGGTTATAAGACATCGGTATGATTTTCATCATATAGAAAACGCTGCCTTCGCGGGATAATGCGCTTTCCGTTATGCCGTTTGAACCAGCCACAAAACAGAAGGCGGCAAAACAGATGGCCAGAGCCAGCGGCGCCGCGCCGTCGGATCCGAACAACGCTTCCCGGGCTATCGGGACCAATTCCGACAAGCTCTCCTGCTTATCGCCGGCCAGCAGCGGAATCAACAGAAAAACCGGCCAGATAAAATTCATCAGAATGTTATTCATGAAAAAAATCGGTGTCCGCAGCATGACCCGGCAATCCTTCATAAAATATGAAAAGAAAGACGAAGACCGGCGGTTCGTTCTGGCCAGCTCGGCGCTGCCGGACCGGCGATGGCCGCCGGCAGAAGTATTCAGGCCGATGACGCCTTTAAAATAGAGCAGATTCGCCAGCTGCAGGGTAACCAGAAGAAACGCCGCGGCGATGACGATCAAAAGCGCGAGCCGGCCGGCAGCCGGCCAAAAGGAAGACGCTTCCAGCGCGCCGACAGCAAAAGATGTGCCGGGAAACAGAATCCCGGTCAGATCGGATGCGGATCCGGCGCCCGTCTGTATCATCCGGGCCAGGTCTTGTTCGCCGACGGAAGCCATCGACTGGCTGGCAAAAACAAAAGCCAGCGCCAGGACAATGGCCAGCAAGCTGGATATCAGGTTGAAGCGATCCTTGTTGCGGGCCAGCGGCGTAAAGCGCATGATCAGCATGACCAGTATGGAAGCCATGCATAACGGTATAACCGGCAAGAACACAATATCCACAAACAACGACAGGTAGAAAACAAACCCCATCTGGCTGCGCAGGCCATAAACCAGAAGCGGAGGCAGGATGAGGACGACCAGGAACAAATACTCATAAGCGCCGGTGACCAGCAGTTTCGCGCCGATAATTTCCCGGGGCCGCAAAGGGAGGGGCAGGAGTTTCTCAACATCGCTGGAATAGTAAAAAATGCTGATGACATAAAGAATGCCGAAAAAGAACACCAGCACGACGGCCGCATTCAGATACAGGCCCGACAGCAAAGACTGCAGACCGGCGCCAGCCAGCAGGTCGTAGAGCGTAACCGCGCTCCCGGCCATGACGGCAATCAGATAAACGGCTAAGAAGCCAAAAAGGATCATGCTGCCGAACAGGCCGCGCTTCTTATGCCGGCCGGAATCGCCGCCTAAACTGGCCAGGCCGTTGCCTTTGATCAAAACGACGGCCAGACGAAACAGGTTCTTCATGCTTGCGCCTCCTCCGAGCCGAACTCGCCGACCAGTTCCAGAAACATCGATTCCAGGGAGGCATTGTTGTGGAAGTGATTCCGCATATCGCCGATGGTGCCGCAGAACAGAATTTTGCCGCGGTCGATGACCGCGACCCGGTCGCAGATTTTTTCCGCGACATCGAGGACATGGGTCGAGAAAAAGACCGTCTTGCCGCTGTCGGCATGCTCCCGCATCATTTCTTTAAGCATGAAAGAAGAACGCGGATCCAGGCCGGTCATCGGCTCATCGAGGATCCAGACATCCGGCTGATGCAGCAGGGCGCCGATGATCATCAGTTTTTGCCGCATGCCGTGCGAATAACTCTGGATCCGGTCGGAAAGGTTATCGGTCAAACCGAAGCGTGACGCCAGGCGGCCGATGCGCTCTGTCGCCTGTTCGGTGGGAACCTGGTATAGATTGCTCATGAAACGCAGATATTCGATCGCTTTCAGGCGGGGAAAAATATTGGGGTCGTCCGGAACAAAACCAAACGATTGCTTGGCGGCCAGAGGATCGGTGACGATATTGTGCCCGTTGACTTCAACGGTCCCTTCATCCGGCGTCAAAATGCCGGTTATCATTTTGATGGTGGTCGTTTTACCGGCGCCGTTCGGACCGAGAAATCCGAAAATCTCGCCGCGGGCAACGGTCAGGTCAATCCTGTCGACGGCTTTGATCCGGCCGTTATAACTTTTGCTGACTTGCTGCAGACTGATCATATTCACGCCTCCTGATTTGATTATCGTTATATTATACCAAATCCTTTAGCGATACGTGAACCTTTCATCCCGTCTGTATGCAGAAACCGGGCCGACACGTCCGGCAGCTTGTTCTTATTGTTCCTCACCGATCCATTCGGCGCCGACATCGACGATCCTGGACGCGCCGTTGACGCTCAGACGGATGCGCACCCGCCCTTTGCGGCGGTCGGCGCCGACGATCAACCCTTCGCAGCCCATCAGAGGGCCGCTGGTAACCATCACTTTGCCCTCGGCGTCCTTAACCCGGGAAAAGCCGATCAATCCTTGATTTTCGGCCAGGTGCAGGATTATATCCATCTCTTCCTTGTAGACAGGCTGCGGCTGTCGGTTTTGCTCCAGAATCCTGATCACCCGGTAAACGCGGCGGATATGAAAATTCAGCGTGTTGTCCAAAGCCACCTTGAAAAAAATATAACCCGGGAAAACCGGTTTCTCGACGGTTCGCCACTCCCCCCGGCGTCTTTCACGCAAGGCGCGGCGCGGCACCAGCACGGCCAATTCCGGAAACGCGACGGCCATTTGCCGGCGGACAGCCTCTTCGCGGCCGGTCATGACAAACGCGACATACCAGGCTTCTTCGCCGGCAACCGGATAACCGGCCGTATTCTTGGCGCCGGGAAGACAGACCGCCGCGGACGGATTATCCGGTTCACCCAACAGGCATTCCCCTTTCCGGCAATGATTCCTCGCCATACCAGCCCAGCAGTCGTAAAAAGGGCATTTCCCGGCTTAACTGAAACAGTGCCGCCAGAGTTTGCCGCATGTCCTGGCTCCGGCTTTCAAAATCCAGATAGAAAAAATATGCCCAGGGATTATTTAAATAAGGCCGGGATTGTATTTTACTGAGATTCAAACCGCGATCGCTGAAAACGGCCAGCGCGGCAGCCAGCGAACCGCTCAAGTGCGGCAGGCTGAGTATCAGGCTGACCCGCTCCGCGTCCGGCGTGATGACCAGATCACGGCCGACGGCGATAAAACGGGTTTGGTTGGCGGCGGCATTATTGATATCGGACTGCAGAATCTGCAATCCGTATGCCTGAGCGGCAGCTTCCGACGCAATGGCCGCCAGGCTGCGGTTTTTTGCTTCAGCTACACTTTCCGCGGCAAAAGCCGTATTGGCTGTCTCCTGAACAGCCCAGCCCCGGCGGCGGATGAGGTCTGAGCACTGGGCCAGAGCCTGGGGATGCGATATAACCGTGGTGATTTCATTCAGAGCGGCGCCAGGACAGGCCATCAATTGATGACGGATCGGCAAAGACAGCGACCGCCACAGATACAGACGGTTTTTCAGCAGCAAGTCATAAACGTCGTCAACCGTGCCGGCCGTACTGTTTTCCAAAGGCAAAACAGCCGCGTCGGCCCGGCCTTCATGAACCCGGTCGCAGGCTTCGGCAAATGTCGCCGCCCGTAATGCT
This sequence comes from uncultured Oscillospiraceae bacterium, assembly GCA_964427795.1. Classification (GTDB taxonomy): domain Bacteria; phylum Bacillota; class Clostridia; order Saccharofermentanales; family UBA5734; genus JAYFQE01. The sequence goes on from CAYRWC010000016.1 coordinate 11,687, forward strand.
TCGGCAGATGGAAAAAGCAGCCGGCTGGCCTGTTCCGAGTATGAACCGGCCGTTCCCTGATAAATGATCCGGTGTACAGAAGGCCAGGAGGCCGGAGCGTCGGTGATCTGAAGACCGAGCGGAAATTCGGCGCCGACATTCAGCTGATGCTCGTACTGCGCGCTTCGGGAAAGGCGCATAATGCCGCGCAGCAAGCTTTCCACCCGTCGGGCGTCCTGAGGGCCGGCCTGTTTTAATGCCCGGGCTACGACGGCGTCTTCACGGGCAGAATCGAAAACCGGGGCGTTTGTCCGTACTTTGACGGCTCCGATCGACCGCGCGATTTCCATGCGCCGGACAAACAGGTTTATCAGCTGTTCATCCAGTTCCTCGATCGACCGCCGCAGCTCCGTCAAATCCGGCTCCGGCCGGCTGTTAGGCCGGGATTCATCAGGTTGCATAAGGATCTATTCCTTTCAGGCGTCGGCACAAGTGATCCGTCGCCATGCGATAGCCGTCCAGGCCAAATCCGGCGATCTGGCCGCAGCAAACCGCCTGGATGACGGAAATCCGGCGGAAGGGTTCACGCTTATGAATATCGGATATATGGATTTCCAGTACCGGGAGATTGCACAGTTCGATCGCGTCGCGCAGCGCATAGCTGGTATGGGTCAGAGCGCCGGCATTGATCAGGATGCCGTCATAGCGGTCCATGCTCTCCTGGATGCGGCCGATCAGGTCGCCTTCGCTGTTGGATTGAAAGCAATCGACGCCGAACGAATAGCGGGCAGCGGTCTGAATCGTCAGTGTTTCCACGTCTTTCAGCGTGAACGTGCCGTATTGTCCGGGATCGCGCCGGCCCAGCATATTCAGATTCGGGCCGTGGAGCAGGAGCAGACGGCCGTGCGGTGTTTTCTTATTATCGGACATGATTGCAGCCTCCCTGATTATTTTTGCCGGCCGAAGCCGGCGTCCAGCAGCAGATCCAGGGCAAAAACCGCCGCCGCGGCTTCGACGACCGGGACAGCGCGGGGGACGATGCAAGGATCATGACGGCCATGGATCAGGAGACGGTCGGCAGTCATCTGCTCAAGGTTGATCGTTTCTTGTTCCCGTCCGATTGACGCGGTCGGCTTGAAGGCCGTCCGGAATACGACCGGCATGCCGTTGCTGATGCCGCCCTGGATGCCGCCGCTGTGATTGCTGCGGAAGCGTATCGTCTGACCTTGCAGCAGAGGAATATCATTATGCTCCGAACCCGTCATCCGGGCGGCGGCAAAACCGGAGCCGAATTCCAGGCCTTTTACGGCAGGAATGCCGAAAATCAAGCTGGCCAGACGCGATTCCAAGCCGTCGAAAATCGGATCGCCAAGCCCGGCGGGCAAGCCCCAGATCAGAGCTTCCACAATGCCGCCGACCGAATCGCCGACTTGGCGGGCGCGTTCAACCGCTTCGGCCATCAGGCCGCCCCGCTCATCATCCAGAACCGGCATTTTTTTGGCGGCCAGCTGCTCCATAAGCGCCAGGTCAGGTTGTATGGCATTGAAAGGCAAATCGGTGATTCCGGCGATTTCCAAAGCGTGCGCGGCCACCCGGATGCCTTTTTGCCGGATGATCTGGCTGCAGGCAGCTCCGGCAAAGGTCAGCGGAGCCGTTAAGCGGCCGGAGAAATGGCCGCCGCCCCGCGGATCCTGATATCCTTGATAGCGGACTTCGGCGGTCAGGTCGGCATGGCCCGGCCGCGGCTTGACGCGCAATTCGCGATAATCTTCCGAATGTGTGTCGGTATTGCGGATCATGGCGGCCAGAGGCGCGCCGGTGGTTCGCCCTTCAAAGAAACCGGACAGCAATTCGACATCGTCGGCTTCCTTGCGGCTGGTCGACCAGGGCGCGCGCCCGGGCGCCCGGCGCTGCATATAGGCGTTGATCGCCTGCGCGTCCAGCGCAAAGCCGGCCGGCAAGCCGTCGACAACCACGCCGATCGCCGGACCGTGCGACTCGCCGAACAGGCTGACTTTAAGATTTCGTCCCCAGATCGAGCTCATCAACAACACCTCCTAAACGTTGAAAATCCTGAAAAAAAGTCGGATAAGATTTGCGCACCGCTTCCGCGCGGCGCAGCAAAACACCATGTTCCGTGCTGAGCGCGGCAACGGCCAGAGTCATGGCGATGCGGTGATCGGCATATGAATCCGCCGTGCCGCCGGGCAGCCGGCCTTCCCGGCAACCCCGCCGGCTGAATGTACCGCCGCGGATCACCAGGCCGTCGCCGTCTTCCTCGACGTCTGCGCCTATATCATACAAAGCCTGCCGGGTCGCGGCCAGGCGGTCGCTCTCCTTGAGCCGCAGGCGGCCGGCGTGCGTAATCCGGGTTATCGCGGAAGTCAGAGCCGCCGCGGCGGCCAGGATCGGCACCAGATCCGGAATCTGCGCCGCGTCGATCTGATATTCTTCCCGCCGCCGGCGAAAATCGTCCAGCAACCCGACGACAACCCGGTCGCCCTGAGCCGTATCGGCCGGCAGGCCGGCAATTTCCAGCGTACTGCCGGCATAAGCGGCGGTCAGCCAGAAAGCGGCCTGCGAATAATCCTTTTCAATATGATAGGCAGCCGGACAATAATGCTGGCCGCCCGGAACCTGATAACCGTCCGGCAAAATATCCACGGTAATGCCAAAGGATGCCAAGGTTCGCAGAGTCATCGCCACATAGGGCGCCGATTCCAAAGGCGTGGTCAGTATAATCCGCGACGGTCCGGGCAGCAGCGGCAAAGCCATCAGCAGGCCGGAAATATATTGGGAACTGACATGCCCCGGCACCCGGAACGTCCCCGGCCGCATATGTCCCTGCAGATACAGCGGCAGCGAGCCGGCCGCCGGGAATTGCAATTCGACGCCCGCGTCGCCCAGAATAGACCGGTATTCGTCCAAAGGCCGCTGCGGCAGCCGGCCTCGGCCGATAAAGCAAAGTCTTTCGGCGCGCCGCCCCGGTCCGAGCGCTGCGGCGACCGGAACCAGAAGCCGCAGGGTTGTGCCGGATTCGCCGCAGTCCAGCTGCGGCTGTCCGTCAAACAGCGCCCGCAGGCAACGCTGCGTGGCCTGCAAATCGTCGGACAGGATTTGCGGCAGACCGGAAACCTGCTTTGCCGAACCGGCCAGCCCGGCGGCAATCAGCGCGCGGTGGGCGTCGCTTTTAGCCGGCGGCGGCTCGATAACGCCCTGCAACCGGCCGGGGTGGATAAAAACATCAGCCATGCTGCCAGACTCCCGGCAGAACGTCTTCCAAAACCGCCGGTTCCATCGGCAGCAAGAAAGCGTCGCCCGGACGGCGCAGCAAGACAAAATAAATGCGGCCGCCCAAACGTTTTTTATCGCTGCGGATCGCTCCGATCAGGTCTTTAACATCCAGATCGGCGGACACAGGCAGCTGGTAATCCGTTAAAATCCGCCGGACACGCGCGGCGGTGCCCGCTTCCGTCTGCCCCAAACGTTCGCCGATCGCCGAAGCGGCCGCCATACCGATAGCCACCGCTTCGCCGTGGGTAAAAATTTTATATTGCGTCGCCTGTTCGACAGCGTGACCGACCGTATGGCCGAAGTTTAAAATCATCCGCTCGCCGCTGTCCTTTTCGTCCCGGGAAACCACGGTTGTCTTAATCCGGACGCAGCGTTCCAGAATCCACTCCAGGTCATAAGTTCTCTGTTCGATTTGTTCAAGTAAAGGCAGATCACCGATCAGGCCGTACTTGATCACTTCAGCCATACCCTCGGCCATGCGCCGGCGGGACAGCGTCCGCAGCAAGCCGGGATCCATGACGACGGCTTTCGGCTGGTAAAAAGCGCCGGCCAGGTTTTTGCCGGCCGGCAGGTCGATCCCGGTTTTCCCGCCGATAGCCGAATCGACTTGGGCCAGCAGGGTCGTCGGCACCTGGATCAACGGCACGCCGCGTAAATAAGTGGCGGCGGCAAATCCCGCCAGGTCGCCGATAACGCCCCCGCCAAGGGCGATAACCAGGTCTGTCCGGCTGAGCCCGGCCTGATGGAAACCGTCATAAAGCAGCAGCAAGCTTTCCGGTGATTTACTGGGTTCGCCGGCCGGCAAGACCGCGTGCGCCGTCGCAAAACCCGCCGCCGCAAGACTGCGGGCAGCCCGCTCCAAATAAAGAGGACCAACCTGATCGTCGGTTACAATAAAGGCGCGCCGTCCGCGGCATACCCGGGACGCGGTATCCCCCAGCCGGTCAAGCGCTCCCTGTTGGATCAAGATCGGATAATCTCCGCTGGTTGTACTGGCTACAATTTCCGGCATGTTTTCTTCCTCCTGCTTGTTTATATGCTGCGTCCCACAGCGGCCGCCAACGGCCGCAATTTATCCATCAAAACACCGAACTGCTCCGGGGTCAAGGATTGCTGGCCGTCGGACAAGGCATGCTTGGGATCATTATGCACTTCGATAATCAAGCCGTCCGCTCCGGCCGCGACCGCCGCTTTTGCCAGCGGCTCCACCAGCCAGGCAATGCCCGCGGCATGGCTGGGATCGACAAAGACCGGCAGATGCGACCGTGCTTTCAAGACCGGTATCGCACTGATATCCAGCGTATTGCGCGTACTGGTTTCGAAGGTCCGGATTCCGCGTTCGCATAAGATGACATCCTGATTGCCGCCGCTCATAATGTATTCTGCCGACATCAGGAGCTCATCAAGCGTATTGGCAAAGCCTCTTTTTAATAGAATCGGTTTGCGGGTGCGGCCCAATTCTTTCAGCAATTCAAAATTCTGCATATTCCGCGTGCCGACTTGGATGATATCGACAAACTCCAGGAACAGCTCCAATTGGGACGGATTGGTGATCTCCGACACAACCGGCAGTCCGCTGGCCTGGCGGGCGCGTTTCATGTACATCAGGCCCTCGGCTTTCAGGCCCTGGAAAGCATAAGGCGAAGTGCGCGGCTTGAAAGCGCCGCCCCGCAGGAAAAGCGCTCCGGCATCCCGGACCTGGCCGGCAATGGCACAAACCTGATCTTCGGATTCGACCGAACAGGGACCGGCGATGACGCTGATGCGTTCGCCGCCGATCAGACGGTCGCCGACCTGGATCCGGGTGTTGTCCGGGTGAAATTTACGGTTCGCCAATTTATACGGTTCCTGAACCTTCATAACCCGCTCGACGGCATCTTCCAGCTCGAGCGCTTCGACGGCGATTCCCGAGGTATCGCCGACCAGGCCGATGATCGTCGTGCCGCTGCCGAATATCGGGCTGGTTTGCACCCCGTACCGTTCAGTCAGCCAAGCGCAGATTTCTTCAACTTTACTTTTGGGTGTGCCTTGTTTTAAAACCAAAATCATAGGGGTTCTCCTTCAGCTTGCTCAAATCCCAATTCTACCGCGATCCGGCCGGCTATCGCCTCCGGTTCGCCTCCGGCATCGACAGTCAGATCGGCCAGTTTCCGATAACGGGGCCGGCGCGCATTGAACAAATCCTGTAAATGCCGTTCGCCCTGCCGGTAAATCATCGGGCGGCCCTGCCCGTCGCCTACCCGCCGGCTGATTTTATCCAGCGACGTATCCAAAAAAACGATCAACGCCGGCGATTGACGCACCAGGCTCTCCGCCGCCGGATCTAAAAGCGTGCCGCCGCCTGCCGCCAGAATCCGGCTGGTACCGGACTTCAAGACCTGTGATAAATGCTGCTGTTCCAGATGACGGAACGCCGGTTCGCCTTCAGCGGCAAAATAAGCCGGAATCGTCCGGCCGATAGCCGATTCGATCGTCTGATCCAGGTCGGTGAACGGCAGTTTCAGCTTTTCGGCCAGCAAACGGCCAACCGTGGTTTTACCGCTGCCCATAAAACCGATCAGGATAAGGGTCAAAGGCGACTGGTCAAGGACCGCG
>CAYRWC010000017.1:0-17551 GCA_964427795.1 uncultured Oscillospiraceae bacterium
ACCGGAATCAGCGTATCGATGCCGTTCCGGGCCGCGTACGAATCGCGGAAAATGCCGCCGCTGCAAGCGCAGGCGCCGACGGCGATCACCAGCTTGGGATCGGGCGTGGCGTTCCAGGTCTTGATCAGAGCCAGCTCCATATTGCGGGTGGCGGTGCCGGTAACCAGCAGCAGGTCGGCATGGCGCGGCGACGCCACGAAATGAATGCCGAAGCGCTCGATATCGTTAAAGGGGTTATTGAGCGCATTGATCTCATGATCACAGCCGTTGCAGGAGCCGGCGTCCACTTCACGAATTTGTAAACTGCGGCCATACAGCTTCCGGATCCGCGCTTCCAGGCGGGCGCCGGTTTCAGCCGGCGGTTCTGCCGGCAGCCGGGCGTCCGTGATGACCAGCGGCGCGCTGCGCAGACGTCCGCGGCAGGTTTCCGCCAGCTCGAAAGCATGGGTCATGCCGGCGGCGCCGGTCGGGCACAGTTCGGCGCACAAACCGCAAAATATGCATTCGTCGAGATTGATCCCGATCGGCAGGTCCAAGGTCAGGTCGATCGCCCGCGCCGGGCAACGCGCGGCACAGACGCCGCAGCGAGTACATTGCTGGGGATCTATCGTCGGTTGGCCGGCAATTCGGTCGCTGTTGGCCGGCGGCTTTTTCGGGTAGGCCTGGGTCAGCCGGGGATAAGTTAATATTTTGCGGATCATGTTCATACGGCGCCTTCCTGATTATAAATCGTTGCCTGCATAAGACAGGTTGAAGCTCTTGTTGATCAATGGGAAATCGGGAACGATGTTGCCCCGCACGGCATGGCAGACCGCCGGCCAGTTGCAGAAGGACGCCGTCCGGATCTTGTAGCGGAAGCAGGTGTCGTTCTTGCCGGTCATCAGCCAGTGGACGGTTTCGCCGCGCGGAGCTTCCACCAAACCGTACGCAGCGGCATAGGCGGGCAGGCCGCGGACAGGTTCGCTGACCTTCCCCTGCGGCATGGCTTCGACGGCCTGGGTCATCAGATCGATCGCCTGATAGCATTCGTCGATTTTGACGTTCATCCGGCAATTCACATCGCCGTTATGATGTTCCGGCACCTGAAAATCCAACCGGTCATAAGCGGCATAGGGAAAGTCCCGCCGCACATCCCGGCAGATGCCGGAAGCGCGGCCGGCCGGGCCGACAACGTTGAGATCGGCCGCGGTTTCGCGTTCCAGAACGCCGGTGTTTTCCACCCGGTCGATGAACAGCGGATTCGCATGGATGATCGCGTCGGTATCGGCTAATTCCTGCCGCAGCTTGTGTAATTGAGCGATGACGCTCTGTTCCTTGCCGGCCACAAAGTCGCGGCGGACACCACCCGGCCGGTTGACGCCTCGCAGGAAACGCGAGCCGCAGAGCTCGTCGGCGATCTGGTAAGCCCAGCCGCGCAGCATCCGGAATTGGAAGGCCGCGAAGCCGTAAGCCACGTCAAGGCAGATGCCGGCCAGATCGCCCAGATGGCTGGTCAGCCGTTCCAATTCGGCGAAGACGACCCGGCTGTAGGCGGCGCGCGCCGGAACCGGCACGCCGGCGATTTTCTCGGCGGCTTCACAATAAGCCAGACTGTTGGCCAGCGTCTCATCGCCGGAAATCCGTTCTGAGAAATAATAGCAGCGTTCCAGGGGTTCACCTTCACAGAGCTTCTCAATGCCTTTATGGACGAAATACAATTGCGCCTCGAGGTTGATGATCGGTTCGCCGGCGACGCTGAAGCGGAAATGACCCGGTTCAATAATGCCGGCGTGTACCGGTCCGACCGGGATCTCATAAACGCCTTCGCCGTCGACATGCGTAAACCGGATCGGTTCCTGTGCCCGCGGCAGATGGCAGCTCCGGTCGAAGTCGCGGCGCAGCGGATGTTGTCCTTCCGGCCAGTTGCTGTGAAACACCAGGCGTTTGGGGTCCGGATGCCCCTCCGGTCTCAAACCGAAGAGATCATGAATCTCCCGCTCGTACAGAGCGGCGGCATGAACGGAAGCGCTGATCGACGGAAACGCCGGATCGGCCGGATCGACGGCCGCCCGCAGCGTCAGCAGCTGACCCAGCGGCCGATTGGCAAACGCATAACAAAGGGTAAATTGGTTCAGCCGTTCCCGTTCGTCCACGGCAAAAAGGTCGACCAGCCGGCAGCCGTATTCGGCGGTCAAGCAGGAGCAGACTGCCGGCAGCGCAGTCAAACGGATGTCCAGCCCGGCCTGGCGGCCGTCGGTCACGTTGAAATTGGACAGGTCGGCCGGGAAGTGGCTGCTCAGGTCGGTTATCCACTGTCGATCCATGTGCTTAACCTCCATAAATGATCTGCCGGGCAGCATCGAGCAGAGCTTTCAGCCAGGGCGGCAGGAACAAGCCCAGCCCGACGGCGGCGATCAGCAGCACGATCAGGATGGCGGCGCCGGCGCGATTCTCTTCGCCGGGCTGGACCGCGATACCGGCGGACTCGCCGGCATCAATCCCCGCCGATTCTTCACCGGAACGGCCGCGGCCAAAAAACATGCGAAACAAGGTATAGATCATGCCGGCGAAAACCAGCGCCAGCAAAACGGCAACGATAAAGCCCAGCCAAAGCCGGCCGTTCTGAAAAGCCGCGGCCAGAACATTGAATTCACTGGTGAAGATGCTGAACGGCGGCGTGCCGCCGATAACGATCAGACCGATCAAGAAAACGGTGCCGGTAACCGGCAGCACGCGGAGCAAACCGCGGACCTTGCTGATTTCCCGCGTGCCATACTTCTGCAGAACCGTGCCTGAAGCCAGGAACAGCATCGATTTGGTGAAAGAATGATTGAGCATATGGAAGAAAGCGGCAAACAACGATGCCGGCGTGAACAGGCCGACGGCCAGAGCGATGATGCCCATATGCTCGATGCTGGAATAGGCCAGAAGGCGTTTGTAATCTTTCTGGGTCAGGATAAAGACCGCGGCTGCGGCAACGGACAGGACACCGGCGGCGATCAGCAGATTGCCGGTGAAGCGGCTGTCGCCCAGGCATTTGTTGACGATAGCGACAGTCCGGATGATCGCGTACATGGCGGCATTGAGCAGGACTCCCGACAGAAGGGCGCTGACCGGCGAGGGGGCCTGGCTGTGCGCGTCCGGCAGCCAGGTGTGCATCGGAGCCAGGCCGGCTTTGGTGCCGAAGCCGATTAAGATAAATAAGAAAGCAAAACGCAGGACCCGGCCGTCCAGAGCACCAGCCTTGGCCAGCAGCGCCGGCCAGTCCAGGGTTGCCGACTCGTCCAGAACGCCGGCGGCTGCGCTGTGCAGGAAGATGATGCCCAGCATGGCTATGGTAATGCCCACTGAGCAGATGATGATGTATTTCCAGGCCGCTTCGATCGCTGCTTTGCCGGAATGAAAGCCAACCAGAAAAACAGAGGCCAGCGTAGTCGCTTCGATGGCGATCCACATCACGCCTAGATTGCTGACAGTCAGAGACAGGATCATGGTCAGGATGAAGGCGTTGATCAGGATGTACAACAGCTGCACGCGTTTGGGCTGCAGCTCGCCACAGCGGATTTCCGCTTCTATGTAACCGACGGTGTAGATGCCGGTCAGCAGACTGATGACCAACATAACGTCCAGAAGCAGGATACTGACCGGATCCAGATAGAATAAACCGCCCAGCCAGTCATACCGGACCGAGCCGTTTATAAGCACGGCGCGGGTTAGCGGAACGGCAACGGCGGTTTGCAGGATGGCGGCGCCCAGGCTGACCGCGTGCCGGAAGCCGCGTGGTCCAGGCAGAGCCAGCAGAGCGATAGCCGCGAGCGGGATGATCCACAACAATAAACCCATGTTCTCTATCCCCTCAGATCTTTCATTTTGTCCGTATCGATCGAATCATATGCCGTATTGATCCGGAAAACCATGACACTCAAAATCAGGACAGCCGTCACCAGATCAACGAATACGCCGAGGTCGACGATCAGGGGCATCCCATTCGACGCATACATGGCCGTAATAAAAATTCCGTTTTCAATCGCCAGCAGACCGACGATCTGCCCGATGGCTTTCTTGCGGCTGATGATAAAAAACAAGCTGATCAGAACCAGCGCGATCGAATTGACCAGAGGCATGCCTTCGCCGGGCCGGTTGATCGAAGCTGCCGAAGTCACGGCAAAATACGTAAAGACCACGATGCCGCAGCAAACAAGAACCATTGCCGGGATATTCAAAAAAAAGTCTTTCTCGACCTTGTACTCGGTACCGGCGTAGGTCCGATGCAGCGTACGCGGAATATACCAGACCTTAAGAACAAGGATCAGAACGGTAATGACCAGGACATCGACACGGCCATGGGTACGGATCCCCTCCATACCGGCCAGGCCGGTGTTCACAGCCAGCAGAACGCTCTGCAGCTGCAAGACGGCGATATAAGAGCGAATGCGTTTGCTGGCTACCATCAGAATTCCGGATAGCAGGATCAGGGCGGACAGGACCATGTTGTAAGATGCCAAGCTGTTCACCTCCCCAGAATAAAGGACTGCAGAAAGCCGATCAGCGCCAGAATGAAAGCCAGTGCGGCCAGATTCGGCACGCTGAAGAAACGGAATTTCACCGTACAGGTCTCAGTCACGGCAATTAAGGCTGCCAGCAGCACAATTTTAAGGACAAATATGGCCAAGGAAAGACTCAGGCCGGCCGCGCCGGTCAGAAGGATCATCTGGTCATGCGGCAGGAAAATATTAACCCACAGACTCATGAGAACCAGCTGCTTGATCGCGGCGCCGTATTCCATCAGCGTCAGGTGACGGCCGGAATACTCCAGAATCATGGCTTCGTGGACCATCGTCAGTTCGAGGTGCGTCGCCGGATCGTCAACCGGGATCCGGCAGGTCTCGGCCAGAATGACGATGAACAAAGCCAGGCCGGTCAGGATGAACATCGGCTGCGCCAGCGGCATTCCGGCTGCCTGTACGGCCTGGAATATGCCGCAGACCGACGTTGTGCCGGCGAAAAGGCCGATCGTGAAAACGGTCACCAAGACAGCCGGTTCCGTCAGGGCGGCGATCATGGCCTCGCGGCTGCTGCCCATGCCGCCGAAGGTGCTGCCGGGATCCATGCCGGCCAGAACAAGGAAAAAGCGGCCGAGAGCCAACAGATAAAACAACAGGATCAGGTCGCCGGAAAAGGATGCCGGCAGCAGCTTGCCGCTCGCCGGCGCCAGCAGCGCGGCCGTCAGGGCTGTGGCAAAAACTACCCACGGCGCGGCTTTAAAGATCCAGGAAGCCGTCTCGGAAACGACGGCGGTCTTTTTCAACAATTTATAAAGGTCGAAATACAATTGCAGAATCGGCGCTCCCTTGCGTTTCTGCGTAAAAGCCTTTATTTTCTTGATGATGCCGTTGACCAGCGGAGCCAGCAGCAGCACGACCAGAGTCTGAATCAGGATGTAGATAAACGTCTGCATGTCGGCCGTCCTTTCAATAAAGCATGTTGTAAAGCATGACTGCCAGCAAAGCCAGCAGGATGTACGCCAGATAACGGCGAATGCTGCCGGTTTGGATAGCCGCCCGGGTTTTGAAGGAAGCTTTGCGGACAAAAACGGTCAGCGGCTCGTATAGGTATTTCTCGATCAGCGACTCGGTGTGGACCGTGTATTCCAGACTTTCCGGGTGATAAGACAAACTGCCGCCTACCTTCAGTTCGCGGGTCGGCCGGAACAGGAAACGGAACACGATCCGGATCGGCTTGGCGAAACCCATGGCGCTGTATTGCATCCGGGCGTTTATAGCCTCAAAGCCGCAGTCCCAGGTGCCGTACCGGCGTTCGATATAGCGGCCGCCGATCAGTCGGATCACAACCAGACTGAGAATAATAATCCCAATCAGCGCGGCCAGAACCAGCAGCGGCGTAAAGACGGCAGGATCCGTCGTTCCGGCCGCTTTTGCCCGCAGACTGAACCAGCCTTGGATCATACCGTTTAAGCCGACGCCGGTCAGGCCGGCGACGACCGGATCGGCCAGGCGAAGGAATAACGTCGGGAACAGTCCCAGCACCAGGCAAAGAGCGACTAAAATACCGCTGCCGGTCAACATGGGCGCCGGCACTTCCCGGGCATCGGCAGCCTTGGGACTGCGCGGCCGGCCCAGAAAGGCCACGCCGAATAATTTCAGGAAACAGGCCGCAGCCAGAGCGCCGGCGAGCGCCAATGCCGCGACAGTAAGCATCAAAGCCAGGCTGACGCCAGGTCTTCCCGGCTGAAAGCTTTGGAAAATGGCCTGCAGGATGAGCCATTCACAGGCAAATCCATTAAATGGCGGCATAGCCGAAATGGCCAGCGATCCGCCCAGCATCAGGCAGGCGGTAACCGGCAGACGCTTAATCAAGCCGCCCATTTCCTCCAGGTCCTTGGTATGCACCGCGTAGTGGATCGAGCCGGCGCCTAAAAAGAGGCTGCCCTTGAACAGCGTATGGTTCAGGGTATGGAACAGCGCGGCGGCAATGGCCGCTGCCGCGATTTCTTTTTCATTCCGGGCGGCGGCCAGAAACCCGACGCCCAGGCCAATCAGGATGATACCGACATTCTCGATGCTGCTGTAAGCCAGCAAGCGTTTGATATTGCCTTCGATATAGGCGAAGCAAACGCCGATCAGCGCGGACGCGGCGCCGATCGCCAGCAAGAGCAGCCCCCACCAGGCCTCGCCGGCTCCCAGAACGACCAGGCCGAAGCGCAGCAGCCCGTAAATAGCCGTTTTGAGCATGACGCCGGACATCAGAGCCGAAACATTGCTTGGCGCGGCCGGATGAGCCCGCGGCAGCCAGATGTGCAGCGGCACGACGCCGGCCTTGATGCCGAAACCGATCAGGAACATCAGAAACAGAATATTCCGGCCGGCCGCCGGTATCACCGTAAAATCGCCGTTCAGGCTGAAGCTGCCGGTATAATGGAAAAGCAGCAGAAAAGCGGATAACAGGAAAGCTGTGCCGATGGTGGTCATGATCAGATAAAGAGAGCCGGCGCGTAGATTTTCCTCCTGATCCGACTCGAAGACGACCAGAAAATAGGATAAGATGGACATCGCTTCCCAGGCGATCAGGAATAAAACCGTGCTGCCCGAGGTCAGCACCAGAGCCATGGCGGCGATAAACAGAGCAAAAAGCGCATTAAAAACGCCGACATTGTAACGGCCGCAATAATGCGTCATATAAGATATCGAATAGAGAGCGACACAGAAAGCCAAGATCGACAAACCAAGCAGGAAAAATGCCGAAAGGCTGTCCAGCGTTACGGTCAGGGACAGGAAAGGAGCCGCCGCCGGCAATTCGGCCAGAACCCTGTCCGGCTGCCTGCCCAAGAGATGGACCAACGCGGCGCCCAGACCGGCAGCGGCGCCCAGCAAATTGGCTGCCTGAGCCAGAGTATTGCCCAGTTTCGGTTTCCGGACCAGAATCAAGGCCATCAAAGCCGCCAGGCCATAAAAGATCAACGAAAGTGCAAACAAGTGGCTTGCGTCTAAAGCCGCCATAATCAAACAGTCTCCCCCATAAAGCTTACCCCCGGCTATGCGCTTTCATCTGGTAAAGCGGCAATGCCGCTCAAAAGCATAACACGGAATCAGGGAGGCGTAAATGCATTTGTTGGATTTTCGACGCCAATCAAATAACTTATACCGTTTTACCGCCATTTTTTATAGAGTTCCGCGATCACCTGCTCGATCGGCGCTTTTTTTATTTCCACATCCTTGATGCCTTCTGTTTCAGACAGTTGCTTAAGTAAAAATTTTATAGGCGTTTGAGCCAGATCTACCTCATACTCGAACACGCCCTTTTCATCCTTAATCAACCGTCCGTGATCCATTTCAGGAACGACGCCTCCGGTCGTAATGGTCAATCGCGTCAGATTGCCGGCAATATCACGCAAGCCGTCAAAACAGCCGTCATAGACGATTTTTCCGCCCGCGACCATCATAATGCGATTCGCCATCTCCTCAAGGTCATCCATATCATGACTTGTGACGATGATAGTCACGCCGTTTTCGTGATTGATCTGCTTGAGAAATTCAATCATCTGCCGCTTAGCCACTACATCGAGTCCCAGGGTCGGTTCATCAAGCAGGATCAGATCCGGCGAATGCAGCAGCATCATGGCCAGGTCGGCCCGCATGCGCTGACCGAGAGATAACTCGCGGGCAAAGGTCTTCATGAGGCTTCCCAGGTCGAGAAGATCGATGACCCGATCCAGATTGCGCTGGTAAACGTCGTCGGGAATATCCCAGACGACCTTTTTCCATTCAAAGCTCTGTGAAACCGGGTGATCCCACCATAATTCAGTACGGTTGCCGAACAGGACGCCAAGTTTTGACATTAAATGGATCCGGTCTTTCTCCGGCGACAGTCCCAGTACCGATATGCGGCCTTCGGTCGGCTGGAGCATGCCCGCCAATAATTTCATGGTGGTGCTTTTCCCCGCGCCATTCGGCCCGGCGTAGGCGACAAATTCGCCGCGGCCGACGGAAAACGAAACATCGCTCAAAGCGTGTATCATTTTCTTTTGCGGCTTCAATAAATTCTTCAGCAGAGCTTTTCCCGCGTTTTCACGCTGCCATTGAGTGAATATTTTGGTGACGCTTTTCACGTCAACTGCGGTGTCCTCCTGATACATAACGGTTAATTCCTTTCTTAACATAATATTTGAATCCTTTCTGAAAAAAATGAGCGGCTAAGAAGGTTATAAATACCGCGAACAGGATCGGATAAAAACTTGCGGCGGCCGGCGTCTTGCCGAAGATGATCAATGTGGGCAGCCACGCCATAAGTCCTGCCGGAAAAATAGTCAGCAGCGGCAGTTTCATGTACAGCGGCATACCGGAAAGAGGAAATGTCATGGTATGTTCGACACTATAGATAACGACGCTGGATAACTCCTCGCATTGAACCGGCGCATAGAAAGCAAAACTGGAAGCGAAATACGAGAGGCCGACCATGATGATCATGCTGATCAGAACATTCCCAAGCAGGGACAAAATCCACCACCACGGCAAGGCAATGCCCAAACGGCTTACCGCAATGCTCATTAAAACAATGCCGGATATCAAATTACCGGTGCTGGTAAACGGGAATATGCCGACCGTCAGTTGAACGGGATACGGCAGCGGCATGATAAACATGTGCTCCCATTGTCCGCGGCCGATAATCCTACTCGGAAACAAGGCGTTGCAGCCGCCCATGGCATTGAGCGCGCCCATAACGATATTTCCGTAAGCCAGCATAAACAGCACTTCGAAACGATTCAGCCCGCCAATGCCGCCGAATTTCCACGCCAGCAAAAAGATGCCGGATATCGAGGAAATGTTGGCGCACATTTCTGAAAAAATAACGACAGCCATGAATTTGGTATCCCGCAGAACCGATGCCAAGTCCATTTTTGCATATATGCCCAAAAGCTTAAAATATCGGCTTAGCGTCATCTTACCCACCGAAACTCACCATCTTTTCTTTTGATTTGCCGAACCATACGGCTGCCATGCCCCAGATGGCAATATTCCAGAATATCTGCATGAAAATGACCGATTTCGGTTCCGCCGTACCGATAAACAAAGATAAAGGCGCGCCGCCCAGGCTGCCGAAAGGCTGATAGCCGATCCATTGATCAAGCCCGAACGGCAGTATCTTAAAAGGAATGACAGTACCTGAGAAAAATGAAACGATCGCCGTCCGGATCACCTGCGTCAGCCACGCGACATTCCTGAGCCTTATAGTGACGCAGAAAAATAAAAACTCGAAAGCAAAGCCGAGGGATACGCATAAGATCAAAGACGGTATAAACCAAAATGTCTTGGGTATGATTAGTATTCCGAAAAGCGGGGCTATAATCAACATCGGCGCCGAAAAAAGAAGCAGCGTCGGAATCCATTCGCCGGCCGTGCGTGAAATGACTTGGCCGAACACCGGCATCGGACGGGTAAATAAAGCCGTGCTTTTACTATCATAATCCCAATCGGACAGATAGGTTTTCACTACCAGTAAATCGGTCAATAAAGCATTCATATACGTGTAGCTTAACAACTGAGATAAACTCATACCTACATTCATGCCGTTTCCCGAAAGTATGCGCCAGATAAACAACAACGGCACAAGATAGACAATTTTCAGGATTATCTGCGGAATCATGTAGACGATCCCGCCGTTGGTCTGACCTCGCAAGGCGGTCTTGGCTGTCATGATATATTTGCCGGTATGCATAGAACAATCTCCTTAATATTTGAATATAAAAAACCCCGTGCAGATCGTTTTGACTGCACAGGGTGTTCAAACATAAAGGAGCAGGATCGCTGCTATTCTATGCGGCGGCAGGCATTCAAAACAATCTTTTCCGGAAAAAGGGCGCACTGATCCCCTGAAATGGCAAAATCCATCGCCAGCGTGTGGTGTGCTCTTGCCAAAAGGGCATACGTATCCCTGACGCCTGTCATTTTATATGTGTATTTGCGTATGATATCGCTGCCGGGAAATAATTCCTTGGCCCGCAATACAACCGATTGCATGATGCCGCTCACCACCTTTCACCCTTAGTGACACATTATCTTAACACGCCATGA
Source organism: uncultured Oscillospiraceae bacterium (assembly GCA_964427795.1). GTDB lineage: Bacteria > Bacillota > Clostridia > Saccharofermentanales > UBA5734 > JAYFQE01. Next base: position 10,569 of record CAYRWC010000017.1, read on the forward strand.
AAATTCCGGCAAGATATGTTTGACGAAGGCGCATTTGAAGGTAGAATTGATAAAAAAACAACCGTATAATTGATGATGTGAATGTGATAATCCGATTTTACTGAAAGTGAAGTAATAGCAGATTAAACAGACAAATGGAGAACTGATATGAAAAGGATTTTGATCGTCGCTTTACTTAGTTTATCTTTGCTCCTCACCGCCTGTTCTTACCTTTCTCGTTTTTCGCCGTCTGTTGTTACAACGTCTGCCGCTCTGAACACGACAGCCGCAGTTACGATAATCCCAACCACAATCCCCACCGAAGCCCAGATTACAACGGTAGCTCCGACAACTCAGGCTGCATCTACAGAACCAGCGACAACAGCCACAACGACGGCCACAACGACGACAGCCGGTGCCACCGAAACCGTTATACCCGGATCCAATACGCTGACCGGCACATTCCAAGGTTACGAATGGGGCGATTATCTGCATGTCAGCATCCTTGGCGACGATGGCACGACATACGATTTCTTCGTTTTGAAACACCCCGGCGTCGACGTCGAGACGCTGTCTGTCGGGCAGAAAGTTAAGGTAACCTGGCAGAATTGCGACGAATACCTCGATCCTCCGGGCGACACTGTAAATGTGGACAAGGTTCTCGGCATTGAACTGATCGGCTAATGCGCAGATCATGACATCGGCGGCGTTTCCCGTCGGCCGAATGAGCCTGCGTCGTGGCAAAGACCATTATTTTCATTATTCGTACAAGTTAATATATTTATGTTTAAAATTAAAACATTCGATTCGGTCAGGCAGTCGAAAACGCCTGGCTGTCGATATTACGGGCGTTTTATAAATTATTGTGAGTCGCCTGATTTATTCCTTAATAATGATCAAATATTGTGCTATAATAAACCAGTAGGTAGCTGTGAAGCCGAGATGAAATTTGGACGCTTTTTCGAGGCGGAGCCAATAGCGAAACCGACCTGATTGTTTTTGGGTTGGTTTTTTATTTATCAGAAAGGAGGGCTGCGATATATAGCAATGAGTCAAACGTTTATCGGGATTTGTTTTCAGAGTTTAAAAGGAGGACGAAAATCATGGCGCGATCGACGAAGAGAATTATGATATTTCTCACAGTTATTGCATTATTCACGTTTCCTGTTCTGGTTACAAATCAAGTTGGCGCAGCGACAATTTTTACAGACGGTTTTGAAACCGGAGATTTCAGCAAATGGAATCCCGTCGTTGGCACGCCGGCCGTAACAAGCGGCGACGCGCATGACGGGAATTATAAAGCGATGCTCGATGCCAGCGGCGAATATGCGCAGGTCAGATTTACCTTGGAACCTCGGAATCATGTTTACATGCGGTCCTACGTTATGTTCAAGTCTTTTCCTGCTTCAGGAACCGAAACGGCCGTATTAGGCGTCTATAATATTTCGGGCATTTATATGGCCGAAGCAAGGATCAGAAATGTCGGCGGAACGATAAAATGGGCTCTTCGACATTATAACGGCAGCAGTCATAATACCGTTGTTTCAAATCAAGGACAGCCTATTGAATTGAACAAATGGTATTGCGTTGAAGTCGAAGGGCTCTCCGGATCAACGACAGAGGCACAATCAAGAATGTTTATCGACGGAACCGAGCTGACGGATGTAACTAAAACAGGATTGAATAACGCTTCGCTTATCAATTGCGGTTATATTTGGGATAATAATTCTACCGCCGTACGTTGGTATGATTGCGTTGTAATCGCCGACGCTCTGATCGGACCGGAGAATGAAGCGCCCGTTGCACAGGCTAACGGTCCTTATTCCGTCGATGAAGGCAGCAGCATCACCCTAGACGCGACGGGCAGCAGTGATCCAGACGGCGATGCCTTGTCTTATGCCTGGGATTTGGATAACGATTTAACATATGAAACGCCCGGCATCACGGCAACATTTTCTGCAGCGGAAGGGCCCGCCAGCCTTACCGTCGGGTTGCAAGTCACCGACGAGCACGGCCTCCAGTCTCTCAGCACGGCGTCCGTCACGGTAAATAACGTGGCGCCGACGCTTAATCTTCGGGCGTTGTCCCCCGTTTCGGCTGGAAATATTTACCAGATGGGCGGACTATTAACATTATCCGGCACCTTGACTGACCCAGGCCTTTCAGATACGTTTGAGGTCAATATCGACTGGGGCGACGGCACGCAAGCAATTCCCGTTTCAGCCGGTTCAAATCCTCATGCTTATAACGTTAACCACACCTATTCGGCAGCAGGCATATATATCATTAAAGTAACGGCAGCCGACGATGATTCCGCCGTCTCCAATCAACAGGACATTCAGGTCGTCATTTATGATCCAAGCGCCGGATTTGTAACCGGCGGCGGCTGGATTAATTCACTGCCGGGAGCCTATATGCCAGATTCGTCTTTATCCGGAAAAGCAACATTCGGCTTTGTCTCCAAATATAAAAAAGGAGCGGCTGTTCCTGTTGGCCAAACAGAATTTCAATTCCGTGTCGCCAACTTGAATTTCCACAGTGAAACTTATCAGTGGCTGGTTGTTGCCGGATCAAAAGCACAGTACAAAGGGACAGGAACACTGAATGGCGTTGAAGGTTATGGATTTATCATTTTCGCCACAGACGGCAGTCCGGACAAATTCCGCATTAAAATCTGGGATGCCGACGAAGTCGTTATCTACGACAATATGCTGGGTACAGCCGACGATGCCGCCAATGTTCAGGAAATCGGCGGCGGCAGTATTGTGATTCACAAGTAGCATTTGACGCATTCATGAATCATGGCGCGCAATAAAGGCTGGAGTAAAAATGAATGCATACTGAAGCATAAATGCTCCCCTTCAGATTCAGGCACGCTCTTATTGGGTCTGCCAACGTCGCGGGGAGCATTTCTATGCCTTATGTATGGCGGACATGCTGTATAATCAAAGAAAGAAGAATTCCGGATACCCTTGGGCTTGCATGAATTTAAGGAGGAGAAAGTCATGATAGTTTTATCCGGCGTACCGGCATATAAAATCAAAGAGCCCCTGTTCGAGGGCGTTCGGGTTATCATGAATTACCTTGGTGAAACCTATTCGCCCGAGTATATTCAGGGGATATCCGGCGCGGCGTTTCGTATCGCGACCGGCTGCCCGAGCAGGCCGACATGCTGTATGATGATGTGGACAACGGATTTAATCAGGCTGCTGGGATATGATTATTGTGAATCCCCTTGCTTCGGATCAAACGGTGAAAAACTGACCGATAAAATGATCGCCGCGATCCGAGAGCAAATCGACGCCGGCAAACCGGCACTCGTATGGCACGCGATGACTAGCGCCGAATGGGATGTGGTCTGCGGATATGACCAAGAAAAGAAAATCTTTTTCGGCAGGGGTTCGTATTGGGGGCCGGAAATGGCCGATTACCACACGGAGGCCTGGGACAGAGCCGAACAGGCAATAGACATATGCCCTGCTTTCGGCGCCGTGCTGATCGGCGAAAAGCGAAACCCATTTAACGCGCGGAAGGCCGAAATCAGCGCTCTTAAAGATGCCGCAGCGCATGCGAGAACCGTTAAGGAAAAGCCGGAGGAAGGCGGATGGTATGCTTATGAAGGCATACAAGCCTTGCGAAAATGGGCGGATGCGTATGCGACAGCCGGAAAAGACAGAGATCTGGCAGATGCCTACTGTTATGACATCTATCATTCGACACACGCCGCTGCTCCCGGTTTCCTGAAAGAGATATCCGGTCATTTTTCTGAAGCAGCCAAAAAGCAGCTGGAAAAAGCTGCCGTTTATATGGAACAGGAGGCACGAGCTTTTCAACGCTGCGAACCTTATTTGGGATGGCATTCACCCTGGGGTGTCGACGAAGACAGAAGCGCGGCGGTCGCGCCGATTCTAGCCGAAGTCGCGCGGCTTTATGAAGAAGCGGTCATCTGCATTGAACTGGGACTTGAACGGATCGATTTCTGATTCGTCATCATAGCGGGACGATTTGATTTCAGAGCTTGGCCAGGTTTATAATAAACATTCGATTTGTTCTTATAGCCGTAGGATTGGGGAAAAAGCATGATCAATATTTGTATGGTCGGAGCAAGCGGACATGGCGTTCAGGTTTTTCGGGATTGCAAGGGGCGCGGCGACATTCGGTTTATTGCTGCGGCGCCCGGGAACGACGGCGAAAATATCGACGGTTTATTCCCGGCGATGCGGCAATTCGGAGGCGAGCCCAAGTACTACGATAATTATCGTGAAATGATAAAGAGCGAGAAGCCGGATATTGTTGTTGTCGACAATTACTATGGTGACCACGGAGCGGTAAATCTTGCGGCGCTCGAAGCAGGCTGCCATGTTTTTTCCGAGAAGCCGATCGCTACCAGTTTGGATCAGCTTGATTTGATCCGGGAAAAATATGTTTCGGCAGGTGTTGAAATGACAGCCATGCTCGATTACCGGTACAACGGCATATTTTATAAGGCATGGCAGCTGATTCAAGAAGGCAAAATCGGCGAGGTCCGTCTGCTGAACGCCCAAAAGTCGTACAAATTCGGCACCAGGCCGCCGTTTATGTACGATCGCAAAACTTACGGCGGCACAATCTTGTGGGTTGGCATACATGCCATCGATTGGATATCGTGGATGAGTGGAGCGAAATTTCTTTCGGTTGCGGCCACGCAATCGTCTTTATACGACGGCGGCGGCCGATCGCTGGAAATGAGCGCGGTCGCGCAGTACCAAATGGATCATGAAATTCTCGCTACCCTGACCATAGATTATTTTAATCCTCCGCAAGCGCCGTCGCACGGCGACGACCGAATCAGAGTCGTCGGCACAAAAGGTGTTCTTGAAGTGATGAAGAACACGCTGACGCTGATCAATTCTGAAGAAGAAGGAATCCGAACGATCGACTGTCCTGTCGACGAATACCCGTTTTCTGCCTTTCTCAATCAGATTCAAGGCCAAGGAAAATGCAGGATTTCGTTTGAAGATGTTTATAAAACAACCGAGGCAGCCATAAAAACTCAGTTGTCCGCAGATACAAAAACGATCCGGTATTTTTAGGCCAGCCGCTGTTCATCATTTATTCCATACGCCTATTCCGTACGCCTTCAGAGACCAAGCATTTTTTCATCACGGCGCGTGATGTATTTCGATATTAAATACTGTGAGAAGACAAGCAAGGCGGTCACTGCGGCAGCAAATGCCATTCCCGGTCCGCCGTAGCCATTCGGCGCGCTTATGGCATAACAGAAAAATATGGCCGCGGCGCCGCCGGAGTATAGGGGAATCAAACAATAGTCATTATTTTTGTTTTTCAATAAATCCTTCATCTCTTCACCGCTGATGCCGATGCGGTACAAACAGCGGTATAGCTGTTTTTCGTCTTCCGCTTCACCTTGTATTTTAAAATAGATGATCATGTTTGCGGATATGAAAAACAATAGCGCTACAAAAGCTATGACAAAAATCAGGAAGCGCGCCGACTGTCTCGCCGTTTCATATGATTCGAGTTTCGACGATATTTGAAAATATTCTTCCTGATCCATGTCGACGCAGTGATTTTGAGCCGACAACGCCTTCTGTAGAGCAGACAGGCCAGGGCCCGAATCTTCCCAGCTATTGAAATTAAAGCAGCGGATAACGCCGGGTATATAATCGTTTCCCTTCTCCCCGATCATCTTATAATCCGTGTCGTTCAAGAGCAGAGTGATATCCGCAAAACTGTTGCGATTGAACAGGATCCGCACATCCTGTCCTGCATATTCAAGCTGCCGCGTTTCCGCGCCGAGCTTAAAACAGACCTTGCCGGAAAGGTTCATCTCGTGCTCATACCCGTCGTTTGGGTCATATTGGTAAATCACAAGATAGGTGCCCGGTTTAACCGTATACGCCGATCCGGTCCGGCGATTCACCTCGGATACGGCAAATAAATTAAAAGCGCCGTTCCTCATAAACGGCATTTCACCTGAAGCGGTGACGGACACGCCGTATTTCGCAAGTAATTCAGAGGCATGCTCCAGAGTCATTTCATTCTTGCCGCCGGCTTGAACATAGATAAGATCATAAGGAGCATAGCTTTCGGCGTAATTCAACAGAATGGGATAATTGACTAAACTGAGACCGGCTAAAAAGATCCCGATGCCGAATAAGCCCGCGGCGGCGAATGTCACCGTTCTATACGACCGGAAGTGTTGAAGGACAAATGCTTTTCCCGCGTCTACGGTCTTTGCCCGTCCCGTCAAAACAGCTTTCAGATGTCCCGTCAACAGCCACAAGCCTGCCAGCGTCATAATAAAGCCAACAAGCAGCGCCCGCGGCTCAACACGGTACCACGTCATCATCAGAACAGCCGCCGCGACGCTCAGCAGACAGCCGCCGATCAGGCTGTATACCGACGTCCTCACTTCTTTTTCACCGCGCAGTCTGTCTTTCAAATGATCGGCAATTTGAGTTTTTACAAAACCAAGTATTTGAACAGACAGCGTAAAGGTTATGACAACCAGATCAAGCTTCACGGTCCTTGCATAAGGAACCCAGCTCAAAGTCCATGAAACCGAGCTTATCCCGATAACCTTCCTGACGACTGCAAAGAAAAGGATTGAAAAGAGCGTTCCGCCGGCCATCCCGGCTGCAAGGGCGAACAAACCTATTGTCAGGTTCTCAAAAAGCATACTGGTCAAAACATCTTTTTCGGTCATCCCGAGCGTCATCAGAATTCCATATTCATTTTTCCGCTTTTTAAAGAAAGCGCCATATGCATAGGGAATAAATAAAAACATAAAAACAGCGGTAAAAATCATCGGCGCGATGATATTGCTGGATATCAGCGGGTTCACCAGCCGCGGGTTCATAAAATCCCCGTTGCTATAAATAATGGAAAAAGCGTTGAATAGAGCGATTGTCAAAACGCTGCAATAAAAATACAACAGATATCTTCTATAATTATTTCGGAGCATTTGAAGGGATATTCTACTCAATGTCATTCCGGCCGCC
>CAYRWC010000018.1:0-17457 GCA_964427795.1 uncultured Oscillospiraceae bacterium
TGGACAGGTTCGTTTTCTGTACTCATTCTTCTATCTGATGATTCGAAGCTATTCACTTTTCAAGGTTCCTTTATGTAAAAAGTCTATTGACTATTTACCGCTGGACTTATAAAAGAAAACGGAAGAGAAGTCAACATTATTTCGGACAATCTGCTAAGCAACACATGACCGACACCGCTGTTGCCAGGCATCCGCGATCACTATGAAAGATGCTGACATTTTGATAAGCTCCTTTGTTCTTGATTGTATCTTATCAAACTGTCCGAAATTTTAACACTGACCCTATCATGGAAATGCGGACGTAAGGATAAACAAGAGGTGATTGGCGCACCAAAAAAATGCCGCTTTCTCACGAAAACGGCATTTTTACATTCATGAAGCTGTTTCGGTCAATCAGTTTTTCATCGCTTCTTCAACCGCAACGGCAACCGCAACGGTTGCGCCGACCATCGGGTTGTTGCCCATGCCGAGGAAACCCATCATTTCAACATGAGCCGGCACTGAGGAAGATCCGGCGAACTGGGCGTCCGAATGCATGCGGCCCATTGTGTCGGTCATGCCGTAGGAAGCGGGACCGGCCGCCATATTGTCCGGATGGAGCGTCCGTCCGGTGCCGCCGCCGGAAGCGACCGAGAAATATTTGCAGCCTTGTTCGAGGCGCTCTTTTTTATAGGTGCCGGCGACCGGATGCTGGAAGCGGGTCGGGTTGGTCGAGTTGCCGGTGATGGAAACATCGACGCCTTCCATATGCATGATCGCGACGCCTTCGCGGACATCATCGGCGCCATAGCAGCGGACCTTGGCCCGGTCGCCTTTGGAATAGGCGATTTCGCGCACGATGGATACTTTGCCTGATGCGTAGTCGAACTGAGTCTGAACATAGGTGAAACCGTTGATACGGGAAATAATCTGAGCGGCATCTTTGCCAAGTCCGTTCAGGATGACTCTGAGCGGTTCTTTGCGAACTTTATTGGCCGATTTGGCAATGCCGATAGCGCCTTCGGCGGCAGCGAAAGACTCGTGTCCGGCCAGAAAAGCAAAGCAATGCGTATCTTCACGCAGCAGCATGGCAGCCAGATTGCCGTGGCCCAGGCCGACTTTACGGTCGTCGGCTACGGAACCCGGGATGCAAAAGGATTGCAAGCCGACGCCGATAGCTTCCGCGGCATCGGCGGCTTTTTTACAGCCTTTGCGGATGGCGATGGCGGCGCCGACTACATAAGCCCAGCCGGCGTTTTCAAAGGCAATAGGCTGCGTATCTTTGCAGATTTTATAAGGATCAATGCCTTTATCGGTGCAGATTTGCCGGGCTTCCTCCAGGGAAGCAATGCCATTTTGGGCCAGAACGGTGTTGATCTGGGCTATTCTCCGATCATAACTCTCAAATAATGCCATAAAAGTGAGCTCCTTTCGTGGGGGTCCGATTATTCATGCCGGGGATCGACAACGCGGACGGCTTCGTCAAAACGGCCGTATGTGCCGATGTTTTTCTTGTACGCTTCGTTGGCATCAACGCCTTTTTTAATCATTTCCAGCATCGGTCCCAATTTCAGGAACTGATAGCCGATGACTTGATCGTCGCCGTCCAGAGCCATTTTCAAGACATAACCTTCGGTCAGCTCCAGGTAGCGCGGCCCTTTGTCCAGTGTGCTGAACATGGTTCCGACGGTGCTCCGCAGGCCTTTGCCCAGATCTTCAAGGGAAGCGCCGATCGCCAGTCCGCCTTCGGAAAAAGCCGATTGGCTGCGGCCGTAGACAATCTGGAGAAACAGCTCGCGCATGGCGGTATTGATCGCGTCACAGACCAAATCCGTATTCAAGGCTTCAAGGATCGTTTTGCCGGGAAGAATTTCCGCGGCCATGGCTGCGGAATGAGTCATACCGGTGCAGCCGAGCGTTTCCACTAAAGCTTCCTGGATAACGCCTTCTTTTACGTTAAGCGTCAGCTTGCAGGCGCCTTGCTGAGGCGCGCACCAGCCGACTCCGTGGGTAAAACCGGATATGTCGCCGACATCGCGGGCCTGAACCCAGCGGCCTTCTTCGGGAATGGGCGCCGGTCCGTGATTGGGACCCTTGGCAACACAAGTCATCTGTTCTACTTCATGTGTCTTGAGCATGGATTTATCCCCTTTCAAATATGAACTGCGGCGTGTTAACCGTCCGGAAAAGCCGGGCTTCGGCCGCAGCCGTGTTTTGTGGCCAAACCGTTCTTCATTATAACGCAGTCCGGGCCGACAATCCAGTGTACTGCAGAGGATGGTGTGGTATAATAATATGCCGGTCGGAAGGCTCTGCGTTCTGCAACCGGCTCTTTCCGCCGATAACGGCAATATGAATCATGAACAGGAAATGAAGCATGCGCGACAAACTCCGGGCTGTTGAAAGCCGATATGAAGAATTGAATTTATTGATTGCCGATCCTTTGGTTATGGCCGATCAGGAGCGTTATCGCCGGCTTTTGCAGGAACACGGCGAATTGCTGCCGCTGGTCGAGGATTATCGCAGCTGGCTGGCTCTGGAGGCCTCCATCGCCGAACATCGCGATATGCTCTATCAAACGGACGATCATGAATTCCGAGAACTGGTCCGCGAGGAATTGAACGGCCTTGAGCGCCGCCATGAAGCGCTGACCGCACGGCTGAATGAAGCCATGACGCCTCAGGATCCCAATGATCAGCGCAATGTGGTTGTTGAAATCAGGGCCGGCGCCGGCGGGGAAGAAGCCGCGCTTTTTGCCGCGGTTTTATATCGGATGTATACGATTTACGCCGAGCTGCGCGGCTGGCGCAGCGAATTGGTGGATTGCAATGAAACCGAGCTGGGCGGCTTCAAGGAAATCGTCTTTTTGATCGAAGGCCGCGGCGCTTATAGCCGCCTTCGCTTTGAAAGCGGCGTCCATCGGGTGCAACGGGTGCCGGTTACGGAATCCGGAGGCAGGATCCATACATCGACCGTAACCGTGGCTGTTCTGCCGGAAGCCGATGATGTTGAAGTGAATATCAATCCCAATGATTTGGAAATCGACACCTTCCGCGCGTCGGGAGCGGGCGGGCAGCACGTCAACCGCACGGACTCGGCGATTCGCATCACGCACAAGCCGACAGGCCTGGTGGTGACCTGCCAGGATCAGCGGTCGCAATATAAAAACAAAGATCAGGCCATGGCGGTGCTGAAGGCGCGGCTGCTTGAACGGGAGCGCGGCCTTCAGGCCGGAGCGATCGCGACGGACCGGCGCAGCCAGGTGGGAACCGGAGACCGCAGCGAGCGGATCCGCACCTATAATTATCATCAGGGACGGGTTACCGACCACCGGATCGGCTTGACGCTGTACCGGCTGGAAGCCGTTTTAAACGGCGATCTTGACGAAATCATCCAGGCACTGATGACAGCGGAAAAAACCCATCAACTGAGCCATGGCGTCAATGATCAGGAGCAGGATTAATCATGCAGGAACATCCGTATCAGACAAAAATTATTTCCATAGATCCACAAAACATCGACGACCGGCTGCTGATGCCGGCCGCCGAAGCTTTACGCCGCGGCGAACTGGTTGCTTTCCCGACTGAAACCGTCTACGGACTTGGCGCCAATGCCCTCGATGCCACAGCCGTAAATCGGATTTATGCCGCCAAAGGACGGCCGGCGGATAATCCCCTGATTGTCCATCTGGCTGATCTGGCCGGCCTGCCCGAACTGGTCGGACAGATAACACCGCTGGCCCAAAAGCTTTTCGCCGCGTTTTCGCCGGGGCCGCTGACCCTTATTTTACCCCGTTCGTCCCGGATCCCCGATCAGGTGACCGCCGGATTGGACACCGTGGCTATCCGTTTGCCGTCCCATCCGGTTGCCCGCCGGCTGATCGAATTGGCCGGCGTGCCGGTTGCGGCTCCATCGGCCAACCGTTCCGGCCGGCCGAGCCCGACGCGGGCCTGGCATGTCCGCGAGGATCTGGACGGCCTTATTCCTTATATCATCGACGGCGGTGATTGCCGTTTTGGTTTAGAATCGACCGTTGTCGACGCGACCGGTCGGATCCCGGCTATATTGCTCCCCGGCAGCATCTCCGGTCCGTTGCCGGTTCGGTGGCCGGAATCGGCAGCGAGGACGGCGGTCAAGCCGGCAAGCCTCACGGCGGCCGGCTGGAGCAGTCCGGCATGGCTCCTAACGGTACCCCGCGCGCTCCGGGGATGAAGTATCGGCATTACGCGCCTAAAGCCCGGGTTGTGCTGGCTGAAAGTCCGGAGCTGGCCGCCCGGCAGAGCCTGCTGCGGCAGCTGTTGGAGACCTGGTCGGCACAAAGCTGCAAGATAGGCGTTTTCGGCTGCCGTCAGCTTATAGAAGCATTACCCGTGCGAGGATTGGAAATAACAGCCGGCGAATCCGCCGCCCGCATCAAACAAGCAGCAGATACTGCGGCTGATTTTTATTATTTGGCATATGCCATAGAACCGGATCCTGCCGCCGCCGGTAAAGCCCTGTTCAATGCTCTGCGTCTGCTCGATGAAGTGGGCGTAGCCGTGATTCTGGCCGAAGGGCTGCCGGACGGCGGCCTGGGCTCGGCTTATATGAATCGTTTGCGCAAAGCGGCGGGCACGCCGGCCGATTTGCCGCCGGAGGGAACCTGACATGGAACCGACTGCCGAAGAAGGATTAATCCTGTTTGTTTGCTCGGGCAATACCTGCCGCAGCCCCATGGCTGCCGCGCTTTTCAATCATATGCAGCCTCCCGGTTATCGGGCCGAGTCCGCCGGCTTATCCGCGTTTGCCGGCGACCCTGCCGCCGAACAGGCTGTCGAGGTCTTATGCGAAGACGACGGCATCGACCTGTCGGGCCATCGTTCGCGGCCCGTTTCTCCCTGGCTGCTTGATCAGGCGCGCTGGACGGCTACCATGACGGCGGCGCAGCGGGACCGGCTGCGATCCGCCTTCCCCGAGCTGGCCGGCCGGATCGTGACAATCGGTGAATTGGCCGGCGTGCCGGACCTGCAGATAGCCGATCCTTTCGGACAGGATAAGGAAATTTACCGTTTGACCGCCGGACGTTTACGCGAACTGATACGGCTGATCATAACCCGCTTGGCAGAAATGGAGTAAATTGCCGGGAAATATCGTCTGGATGCGAAAGACAGACCCATATTTATCCTTTATAATATCGGCAGAGTCTGATGGTTCAGCGGTGTCATTGAGACGGATGCATCATAAAGAGAGGCCTGGCTTGACGGATTTTCGCCGTCGTGTTATAGTTTCTTCTGCTATGTTGCGACATGGCGTTTGTAATCCTCGCTCTGCCTGAGTGGCAGAGCCGTTCAGTCCAGGAGGAGGTGAAAAAATGGCAAGGAAATATGAATTAATTTACATTATGAATCCGGCTATCGGTGATGAAGCTGTTCAGGCAACCACTGAAAAAATCCAGGCGTTGGTCGAATCTTCCGCGACGGTTGACAAGATTGATGTTTGGGGACGCCGCAGGCTCGCGTACGAAATCAACGATCAGAAAGAAGGCTTTTATGTTCTGATCGACTTCAGCGCGGAAGCCGAATTCCCGAAAGAGCTGGAACGTGTGCTCAAAATTACCGAAGGCGTTCTGCGGTATCTGGTTGTTCGTGCTGACGACTAAAAAAGTCAGAAAGGCAAGTGTATGAACAAAGCGATTTTGATGGGCAGACTGACCCGCGATCCGGAAATGCGCACAACAACCAGCCAGGTGCCGGTTTGTTCCTTTACCCTGGCTGTCGACAGACGGTTTAAGAATGCCGGCGGCGAACGCCAGGCTGATTTTATTCCGATTGTCGCCTGGCGCCAGCAAGCAGAATTTTGCGGCAAGTACTTCCGCAAAGGCTCGCGCATGGTTGTAGTAGGCAGCATCCAGACCCGCAGTTGGGATGATACGGAGGGCAAGCGCCACAGCGTGACTGAAGTGATCGCCGATGAAATCTATTTTGGCGATTCGAAGCGCAGCGAAGGCGGTTATGAGGCTCCTGCAGCATCCGGACAATCGTCCGGCGGCAGCAGCCAAACTCCGGCCGGAGACGGCTTTTTCCCAGGCCCGGACGATGACACGGCACTGCCTTTTGATATTTAATCTTTCATGATCCGGTGAGATCATGATGAAAGGAGATGCGATTCATGGCTGAAATGAGACGCGGCGGAAACCGCGATTATGGCGATAAAGAAGGCGGCCGCGGCGGTATGCGGCAGAGAAGGTCCAGGCGTAAGGTCTGCGCTTTCTGCGCCGATAAAATCGAGCATATTGATTTTAAGGATATTGGAAAACTGCGCAAATTCATCTCGGAGCGGGGCAAAATCCTGCCCAAGCGGATGTCCGGCAATTGTGCCCGGCATCAGCGCGAATTGACCATTGCCATCAAGAGAGCCCGGCATATTGCCCTGCTGCCATATTCCGGCGAGTAAACCTGTTTGTCTTGCTATCAGACCGCGGCAGCTGTCCTTATCGGAATCTGCCGCGGTTTTGCATACTTCAGCCAAATTGTATTAAGATATTTTTGATAATCGTTTCAACCCGGTTCACAATTTTATGGCCTGATTATGCTACAATAGGCAAAAGAGAGGTTGTTATATGAAAGTCATTTTATTAAAAGAAGTCAAGGGACTGGGAAAACCGGACGATATTGTGAACGTCCATGACGGTTATGCCCGCAACTGCCTATTCAAACAACAATTAGCCCTGGAAGCGACACCGGCCAATATGAATGAAGTCAAACTCCGCAAGCAGGCCGAACAAGCTAAACTGGCACGCGAATTGGATGAAGCCCGCAAAACGGCCGCTCAGATCAACGGCCGGATGTTTACATTGCCGATGAAATGCGGCGACGGCGGACGCCTTTACGGAGCCCTGACGACCATGGATATAGCTGCCGCGCTGGAAAAAGCCGGTTTCAAAGTGGATAAGCGCGGTATTACAATCAAGACGCCGGTAAAGACTTTGGGCGATTATGAAGTCGATATCCGCCTGCATGCCGAAGTAACGGCAAAGATCAGCATCCGCGTTACGGCAGGATAAACGGGAGAGCAGCGCATGCCAAATCCACCAGCAGAAGCATCTCCCAAAGTTTACGGTAAGGTGCCGCCGAACAACCAGCAGGCTGAACAGTCTGTTTTAGGCTGCGCTTTGTCGGGCGAACGCCCGTTGGCTGAAATAACGGCTATCTTGAAATCAGACGACTTTTACCGTCCCGACCACCGCTTGATTTATGAAGCGATTTGCGCTTTGTATCTAGACAGCAAGCCGGTCGATATCATTACGGTATCCGATTATCTGGAAAGCAGATCCCAACTGGTTAAAGCAGGCGGATTATCTTATATCAGCTCGTTGCCGGATTTGGCGCCGGTTGTAGCCAACGCCGCTCATTATGCCGATCTGGTCAGACAAAAAGCTATTTTGCGTCGCCTGATCGTGACGATGAATGAAGTAACCGGCTTATGCTACGAAGAAAAAGAACAGACCGATGTTCTTTTGGACATTGCGGCGAAACGTCTTTACGAAATCAGAGAAAACCGCGATGCGGCCGGCTTTGAAAGCTTGAAAGATATCATGGGCCGGACGGTTAATGAACTGGCGGCCATCGCGCGCGGCAAGCCGCGTGAAAATATCGTCTTGACGGGATTTCACAGCCTGGATCGGATTCTGGGCGGGCTGCGGCCGGGCGGATTGATTATTGTTGCCGCGCGGCCTGCCATGGGCAAATCTGCTTTTGCCCTGAATATTGCGCAAAAAGCCGCGACGCTGCATCATGTGCCCGCAGCGGTTTTCAGCCTGGAAATGTCCAAAGAAGAAATCGGCAACCGCATACTCAGCAGTCAGTCTCTGGTCAATGCCCGATCGTTGAATACCGGCGACCTGCAGACGGAGGACTGGGAGAAAATAGCCCGGGCTTTGCCTCCGCTTTATGCGGCGCCTGTTTATATAGACGACCGTTCGGGAACCAGTGTTATGGAAATGATGGCCAAATGCCGTCAGTTAAAACTGGAAAACAAGCTGGGCCTGATTATTATCGACTATCTGCAGTTGATGAGCGGCAACGGATCCAGCCGTTCCGACAACCGCCAGCAGGAGATTTCCGAAATCTCCCGTTCATTGAAAATTATGGCCAAAGAGCTTTCAGTGCCGATCATCGCTTTATCCCAGCTCAGCCGGGCCTGCGAAATGCGGTCGGATAAAAAACCGCTGCTCTCTGATTTACGTGATTCCGGCGCTATCGAGCAAGATGCCGATGTGGTCATTTTTCTCTATCGCGATCATTATTACGCCACGGATCAAACGCCGATGGAAACAGAGGATGCGGAGATCATCATCGCCAAAAACCGCCAGGGCGCCACGGGAAGCGTACAGCTGCACTGGTGGCCGAAATATACTTTGTTTTTTGAACAGGACGACGGGCGGGTTCCCAGTGAACCGCCGCCTTTTTAATCGACAGACCTGAAGGGATGAACACAAATTTATGGATGAATTGATCAGCCGGACAGGCCGATTCATCAAAATGAATCATATGATTCCATCCGGCTCCATCGTGGTGGCTGCAGTATCCGGCGGCGCTGATTCTTTAGCTTTGCTGCTGATTCTCAACGAATTGCGTTCCTCATCTTCAGCCGGATCGTTTGAGCTGGCGGTTGCCCATGTCCATCATGGCTTGCGCGGAGCGGCTGCCGACGAGGACATGGCTTTCGTCCGGAATTGGAGCAATCGGCTTGGTTTGCCCTTTTACAGCTTAATGGCCGATGTTGCCGGCAGGGCGGGGCAAGAGCATATCGGTCTTGAGCTGGCCGGCAGACAGGCCAGACAGGAATTTTTTTCTGATTTGACCAGACATTTGGCGCAAAACGGGCAGCCGGGCTGCCCGGAGCGGATTGTCCGGATCGCGCTGGCTCATCACCGGGATGATCAGGCTGAAACGCTGCTTCTGCATTTGGGGCGGGGCAGCGGTTTGGACGGCCTGACGGGAATGAGCCCGGTAACGGGCAATTTGATCCGTCCGCTTCTGGATGTATCGCGTTTGGAAATCGAACGCTGGCTGTCAGACAGGCAAATCGCCTGGTGTCGGGATGCCAGCAATGCCGAAGCATTTACAATGCGCAACCGCCTGCGTCATCAGGTCCTGCCGGCGTGGAAGCAAGCGTTGGGGTATGATCCGGCGCCTCTGCTGTGCCGGGCGGCCGATAATTTGGCGATTGACCGCCAATATCTGGATCGTCTGGCCGACAGCGCTTGGCAGGCTGTCCGAAAAGGAGATGGTTTGGCTGCCGGCCACCTGGCGGGCATGGATCCGGCTATGCAGATCCGGGTCTTACGGCTCTATTGGCATGACCGGACCGGTACGACGGATAATCTGGCGAGTTGTCATGTGCAGAATATTCTTGCCTGGCTGCCGGCCGCGCTGGCTCAATCCGGGCAACAATCACTGGATTTGCCGGGCGGCCGGCGCTTGTGGCTGCGGAATGCCGTTCTTTCACTGGAACCGGCAAGCTTGCCGTCGGACCCGCCGACGGAGGTTTTGTCGGAAGCGGCAACCGGCGGCGTGGTTATTAATCTGCCCGGCATAACGAATTGGCCGGAATTGAACCTGAGTCTTTCCGCAATTTTCATTGAGAAAGAAAGTCAGATCGTTTATAATGACCCAATGGAGTATTTTCGGCTTGATCGGATCCGCGGCTGCGTTTTGCGCCTGCGGCAGCCCGGAGACCGGATTCACCCCTGCCGCCGTCAGGGCGGCAAAACTTTAAAGAAATTCCTGAATGAGCAGTTGGTTCCGCCCAGTCAGCGCAACCGGCTGCCTCTTGTCGCATTAGGTCGGGAGATTGTCTGGCTGCCGGGATATACGGCCGGCGCCGAATTTATAGCCGGACCGGGCGACGGGAATCGGGGTGTTGTCGTGCAGCTGCGGCTGCAAAAGGGACAATCGCCGGAAATGGTAACAGAGGACGCAGCCGGCGCGTGCCAAAAAGCGTAAACTGAATTATTGAGTCAGATAGAGGAGGCTTTTTTCATCAATGGCCAAATATGTCAAGGAAGTCCTGATTCCCCGCGATGAGATCGCCAGGATGTGCCAGCGGCTGGGTGCGCAGATATCCGCTGATTATGCCGGCCGTGAAGTCATTTTGGTCGGTGTTTTGAAAGGCGCCTATGTTTTTATGGCCGATCTGGCCAGACATCTTTCCATTCCATGCCGGATCGATTTCATTTCAGTTTCCAGTTATGGCAGCGGAACCCGGACATCCGGCGTAGTCCGCATTACCAAAGATCTGGATTCCGATATATCCGGCAAGCATATTATTGTTGTTGAGGATATTGTCGATTCCGGGCTGACGCTCAAGCATTTGCGCCAGCTGCTGGGAACCCGGAATCCGGCCAGTATCGCACTGTGTACCGCGTTTGACAAACCTGATCGCCGACGGGTCGAGATAGAAGTCGAGTATGTCGGCATGCAGATACCTGATGAATTTATTGTTGGCTATGGTCTGGATTTCGACGGCAAATTCCGCAATCTCCCCGATGTATCCATCTTGGGGGACGACAGCCAAGGAGGAGAAAAATGAAACCCAAAAAAGCCCTGAACGGCATGTCCTTTTATGTGATCCTGCTGGCTGTCATCATCTTCCTGTCCTTTTTCATGTCGCGGATGACGCAGCCGGAGCAGATCACGTTATCCGAGCTGATGGATCAAATCAACGACGGGAAAGTCAGCGAAGTGGTTATAACCGGCTATACGATCGAAGTTTCTCTGGAAAAAACCGCTACTTCGCCGGCAAAAACGTATAGCAAATCGGTGCCGCCTCTCTATATGGGCGATTTGATCAAAAATTTGGTTCAGGCCAAAGAAGACGGAAAGATCAAGAATTTCGACTATAACGAACCGACGGATATTACAGCCTGGCTGAATATAATCCTGATCCTTGTCATGCTGGTCGGCATGGGGGCGTTCATCTGGTTCACATACAGCCGGCAGGCCGGCGATGGGAAGAATGCCATGAGCTTTGGCCGCAGCCGGGCAAAACTGAATGATCCGGCGAAGAACAAGGTGTCGTTCCAGGATGTCGCCGGCGCGGACGAAGAAAAAGAAGAACTGCGTGAAGTGGTTGATTTTCTGAAGAATCCGAAAAAGTATGCCGAACTGGGCGCCAAAATACCGCGCGGCATTTTGCTGGTCGGTTCCCCGGGCACCGGCAAGACCCTGCTGGCCAAAGCTGTCGCCGGAGAAGCCGGCGTGCCTTTCTTTTCGATCAGCGGTTCCGACTTCGTCGAAATGTTCGTCGGCGTCGGCGCGTCCCGCGTCCGCGATTTGTTTGAAAATGCCAAGAAAAACTCGCCATGCATCGTGTTTATCGATGAAATCGACGCAGTCGGCCGCCACCGCGGCGCCGGCTTGGGCGGCGGCCATGATGAACGCGAGCAGACGCTGAATCAGCTGCTGGTTGAGATGGATGGATTCGGCCCCAATGAAGGCGTTATTATTATGGCGGCTACCAACCGGCCGGATATTTTGGATCCCGCTTTGCTGCGCCCGGGCCGTTTTGACCGTCGAATCACCGTTATGCGTCCTGATATTAAAGGACGCGAGGAAATTCTCAAAGTCCATGCCCGCAATAAACCGTTGGATGCCGGCGTCAATTTGCGGGAAATCGCCAAAATCACCCCCGGGTTTACCGGCGCCGATTTGGCCAATCTCTTAAATGAAGCCGCTTTGCTGGCCGCGCGCAAAGGCGCGAAAACCATCGTATACGAGGATATCTCGGAAGCGGTTTTCAAGATCATGATCGGTCCGGAGAAAAAGAGCCGGATCATCAGCGAGAAGGAACGCAAGCTGACGGCTTATCACGAAGCCGGTCACGCCATCATCCTGCGCACCATTTCGGAAACGGACAAAGTCGAGCGCGTGTCGATCATCCCGGCCGGCGGCGCCGGCGGCTATACGGCGCATAAACCCCATGAGGATACCTATTATGCCACGCGCGGCCAATTACTGGCTGAAATCATGATTGCACTCGGCGGCCGGGCGTCTGAAGAATTGATTTTCAACGAAATCAGTACGGGCGCCGCTTCGGATCTGCAGAGCTGTAATGGCATTGCCCGCGACATGATTACCAAATACGGCATGAGCGACAAGCTGGGCAATCTGGTTTTCGGCAGCGAAAACGAAGTCTTTCTCGGTAAAGATTATGGCCATGTGCAGAACTACAGCGAGAAGCTGGCCGGTGTTATCGATGAAGAAGTGAAGCAGATCATTGATGAAGCATATACAAAAGTTCTGAATATTTTACGGGAAAAAATGGCAATGCTCAAAGCGTTGGCCGAAACACTGCTGGAAAAAGAAAAGATCGAAGGCCCGGAATTCGAAACACTATATCAGACCTATAATACTGTGTCTTCCGGATCGATTCCCGCGCCGGCTTCGGATTCAGGAGCCACCGGCGGCTTGATCTCGCCGTCAAGCCAGCAATTCGGCAGCGGCAGCGGCTGCCCCGTTTAAACGACACCAACAAGCCTGGATCCGTATAACAAATAGATTTAAAAGAGCGAAGCCGCCTTGTCTCAGGCGGCTTCGCTTTTTGCTTATATAACTGTTGAATGGTTCAGGCGAGCATTGGCGCCGGTTCTTGACAATGGGCCTGCGGCGGTCTGCCGGTCAATTCATCGGCAAATTCCCGGATGTTTTCCGGACCCAGCACAAGAATCAGGTCGCCCGGCCGGACAACCCGATCCAGCTGTTCGCGAATAGCTTGAAAATTCTCTGCGAAAACGGCACGGCCGCCCAATTCATTGATCCGGTCGGCCAGCATGCGTGAACTGATATCGCCCGGATTCGTTTCCCGGTCGCTGTAAATTTCGGAGAAAATGACCAGTTCGCACGGCTTCAGCGCATCGACAAAATCGTCGAAGAGCACGCGGGTGCGGCTGAAAGTCAGGGGTTGGAAAACAACCCAGGTATGTTGATGGGGAACATGGCTAGCCGCCGCCAAAGTAGCGCGGGCCGCCGACGGATGATGGGCATAGTCGGCGATGACTCGAGCCCCGCGGTAACTGCCGGTTTCGGTAAACCGCCCTTCGGCGCCCTGAAAGGTGTCGAGAACGGCTTCTGCCGACGCCGAATCAGCTCCGTTCAAGCAGGCACAGGCAACGGCTGCCAGAGCGTTATAGACATTATGCCGGCCGGGTATGCGCAAATGGACCCGACAATAAAACGTGTTGTTGTGCCAGATTTCGAAATTTGGCAAACCTTCTTCAAAAATCAGATTGCGGCAATAAAAATCAGGTTTGGCGCCGCCGGAGGCAGCTTCATCACCAAAAGTAACCAGGCGCGGTTCCGGGCGGCCGGCAGCCGCGCGCATGCGGGCGACTTCCTGAAGCATAACGGCGACATGCGCGTCAAATGACGGCACAACCAGAAAGCCGTCGTCCGGCAGATGATCGGAAAAAACGGCGAAGGCGTGGATAACGGCGTCAAGACTGCCAAAACAATCGACGTGATCGTAATCGATATTCAATACCGCGGCCGTAGTGGAATAGAACTGATGAAAGCTGTTCATATACTCGCAGGCTTCGGAAACCATAACCTGACCCGGCATCCCCAAATGAACCGTTCCATGGAACTGGCTTAATTCGGCACCCAAATGAACCGTCGGATTGATGCCCGATTTCATCAGAATGAGCGAACAAATGGCGGTCGTTGTCGTCTTGCCATGTGTGCCCGAGATATTGACGATCTGCCGGAAGCTGCGGTTCAGCCAGCCCAGGAATGTTGCCCGGTCGATGGTTGTGATCTGCAGTGCCCGGGCGCGGATCAGTTCCGGATTATCATTATGGACAGCGGCCGTATGAACAACCAGATCGGGCTTGAATTCATCGATCCAATCCGGTCTGTGTCCGGCATAAACCATGATGCCCTGAGTTTTCAGATAGTCGGTCCGGTAAGTCGGATTCTTGTCGGAACCGGCAACCAGATGGCCGGCCGCTTTGGCTATTTCCGCCAGCCCGCTCATGCTGATGCCGCCGATACCGACGAAAAAGATGCGGGAGCCGGCCCGCAATGATTGCCAATCTTGTATGGTAGGTTTCTGCGTCATGCAGTGAAACACCTTCCTTTCCGACCTATTCTATCATAAAAAGCAAGGTGTGAATGATTATTGCCGGGGAAATTCCAGAAAGTATTGTTGGAAACAGATGAAACCGTATTCGGTTGGTGATATAATCATCTTGTGGAAAAACACGAAATTTGTATTCCTTTTCGGCCCATAAATTGTCAAATCGCAAAGAGTGGAGGAGGCAACATGGAAATCACCAGTATCACCATTCGTAAAATGGGAAACGAAGGAAAAATGAAGGCTATTGTTTCGGTGACTTTTGACCACGCATTTGTTGTACATGACATCAAGGTTATCGAGGGTACCAACGGTTTTTTCATCGCCATGCCCAGCAGAAAAACACAAGACGGTGAATTCAAGGATATCGTTCATCCGATAAACTCTGAATTCAGAGAAAAATTGTCAACAGAAGTCTTAAAAAAATACCGTGAAGCTTTGGAAATCGCTGAATCGCAACTGAATCATCCGGAATCGGAAGAATAATTTTCGGCCGAGAGCGGATATAGAACCGAATAATCATTATGGTAAATCCTTGAAGAGGGCACCGGTATGGCGCCCTCTTCGTGATATAATCGAATGAAGAATTCAGCTGCGTTGAGACTTTGCCGGGCCGATATAAACCGGCTGTTAACGCAATGACATTGACGGAGGTGCCCGATATGACGGTTCAGTCCCGATATTTGCTGGCTCTGGATCAAGGAACGACAAGCTGCCGGGCTATCCTGTTTGATCAGACAGGTCAAATAATCAGCAAAACCCAGCGGCCTTTTGCCCAGCATTATCCGAAGCCCGGCTGGGTAGAGCAGGATCCGGAAGAAATTCTCAGCGTTCAGATATCCGTGATGCAGGATACGGTGGCCAAGGCGTCGATCGACAGCCGGGAAATCGCTGCCGTCGGCTTGACCAATCAGCGTGAAACGCTCGTGGTTTGGGATCGCCATACCGGACGCCCGGTTTATCCGGCCATAGTCTGGCAGTGCCGCCGGACAGCCGCTATATGCGAACGGCTGAAAGCCGCCGGCCTGGAAACTGAGATCCGGGAGCGAACCGGTTTGGTTATCGACGCTTATTTTACGGCGACAAAACTTATGTGGCTTCTCAGCGAAATTCCCGGCTTGCGGGCTCGGGCCGAGCGCGGCGAATTGCTGGCGGGTACAATCGATTCCTGGCTGATCTGGCATCTGTCCGGCCGGCAAAAGCATGTCACGGACGCCAGCAATGCTTCGCGGACCATGCTGATGAATCTTGGCACCGGCGATTGGGATGAGCTTTTGCTTCGTGAATTGAATATACCGAGATGTCTTTTGCCGGATATTGTGCCGTCATCCGGTTTCATTGCGGCCCTCGATCCGGTTATTCTCCCGGGCAGTCTGCCGATTGCCGGACTGGCCGGAGACCAGCAAGCCGCTTTGTTCGGCCAGACATGCCGCCGGCCGGGTATGACAAAAAACACCTATGGCACCGGTTGTTTTCTATTAATGTATACCGGACGGCAGCCGGTCCGTTCGCAAAACGGTTTGCTGACGACCGTAGCCTGGGATTTGGGCCAGGGCCTGGAATATGCCCTGGAAGGCAGCGTTTTCAATGCCGGTTCGGCAATCCAATGGCTGCGCGACGGCCTCGGAATGATTTCCAGTTCCGCGGAATGTGACACATTGGCCGCGGCGGTTGACAACAGCGGCGGCGTTTATTTTGTACCGGCTTTTACCGGACTGGGCGCTCCTTACTGGGATATGCAAGCGCGCGGCATGCTGGTCGGCTTGACGCGCGGCAGCGGCAAGGAACAGATCGCCCGCGCGGTTTTGGAAGCGATTGCCCACCAAAGCCTGGATGTTCTGTCTTGCATGCAAAATGACGCCGGCTGCCGGATCCCGGTTTTGCGGGTCGACGGCGGCGCGAGTGTCAGCGACTTTTTGATGCAGTTTCAAGCCGATATCAGCGGCTTGGAGGTTGACCGGCCGGCCGTCACCGAGACGACGGCTTTCGGCGCCGCTTGCCTTGCCGGTTTGGCGGTCGGTGTTTGGCCGGATTGCTCGGAGATGACTGCCATAAGGCGGGCAAATCGTATTTTTTATCCCCAAATGTCCGAATCGGATCGTCTGGCCGGCCGGCAGGCCTGGCATCACGCCGTACAGACCGCTATAGCTTATGGCCGTCCGGAGCAGGCGCCATGCTGAGAATGTATCGCCGGAACGACCTGATTCGCCTCGCTCTGGCTGTGTTCGCTCTTATTTTGGCTTTGACTTTGCTGGTGCCGGATTTTTTCATGACGAACGCCGGCCAGGATCCGGTTGCTGCCGGCAATCAATCGCCGGCAGCCGGTTCGGCTCACGCCATTTTAATCATACATGAAAACTCAGTTTCAGGAGCGGCATGCCGTTTGATGCAACAAATCTTTTCTTCAGCCGGGTATGCCAGTCAGACGATAGCCCGGCAGGACGACAGCGGCGACCAAGAATTATCCGCCGCCGTCGCCGGCTTGGCCGCGTCGGCCGGCTGCAGTCCGGACCAGGTTTGGATCCTGGCCGTCGGCGGCGCGGCTGTGCCGTCGTTTAAGCAAATTTGCCGGACCGCGGCAGCCGGCCTTGTTTTGGTTGCTCCCGGCAACTTTGGCTCTTTAACGGCTGCTGAATTGGACCTCTGGCCGGCCGATCGGCCGATCGGCATATACGGCACTCATTTGCTTACGGCTGCCGCAGATTTGCCGGAACATTTTTTTGAACGGCTGACTGGTGAAGACGCGACATTATTTAGCGGCCGCCAACAGGCCGGACCTTTGTCCGGCGTCACACGCCTGTCCGCCGACGGCCGAACCATTCTTAACGTTTATCCGGTTTTATATTCCGGCCTGGCCATTCTGTCACCGAGAGTGCTTGCCGATATCATGTTGGATTTAACAGATTGGCAGGACTTTTCTGATTCTGCCGCCGGCCGGCCGGATGCGGCACTCCTGGCTCGGACGGCATATGGGCAGGCGTCGGCCTGGCTGATACGGGGATTGCTGGGCTTGCTGCTGCTTATTTTATCCCCCCTGTTGGCGAATGGATTGTTCTCGGCACCCCGCCCGGAAGTTCCGCCGGAACGACGGCCTTGGCTGATTGAATTGCTGTTCTGGCTCTTTGCGGCTTTTGCCGCGGGCGGCTTGGGTCTTGCCGCGGCTTGGCTGGCTGGCCGGATTGCCTTATGGCCGGTTCTGTCCGCTGCAATTTTGCCTGGCTGCCGCGGCTGGCTGGCTCTAGCCGGACGCCTGACCACGCGGGAACGATCAGATCCGGACGCCGGATTATATCGCCGCCGGACGTTCAGATTGGCCGGCTTCCTCCTGCCGTCGGCTTGGGTGGCAGCGGTATGTTTGCTTGCCGT
>CAYRWC010000019.1:0-17299 GCA_964427795.1 uncultured Oscillospiraceae bacterium
CGACGCCGTTATCCTGGCCTTCGAGTCGCTCCCTACGCGGGAGCGTGGATTGAAATGGCCCTGTTGCGCCTTGCGGCCCGGTTGCTCCCGTGTCGCTCCCTTCGCGGGGGAGCATAGATTGAAATGATCATGATACCTGCGTTTCGTGAGGATATGCTATAATAAAAATCTGGACATATTTGTTTCGTATGACGAAACATGATTTTAAGGTGAGGGGAGTCGAACTCCTCGTCGCCTGAATACGAATACAGCAGATTGGATGGTAAACGACATGACAAAGAAGGTTTTAATTATCGGCGCGGGATTAGCCGGCGCGACGGCGGCCCGTTTGCTGGCCGAGCGGGATTGTACGGTTGATATTCTGGAACAGCGTCCGCAGGTTGGCGGTAATTGCTTCGATGAGCCGATGCCCGACTGCGGCTTGACGATACATCGTTATGGCCCCCACATTTTTCATACCAATAATCAGGCGGTATGGCTTTTCTGCAACCGGTTCAGTTCATTCCGTTTTTACCAGCATCGCGTTTTATCCTATGTCGACGGCCAGATGATACCTTTTCCGATCAATCGCGACACATTGTGCCAGCTTTATGGAGAAAATCTCTCTATACGCGATATCGGCGAATTCCTGGAACGGGAAGTCGCGCGTTCATCCTTTAACACGCCGCCGAAGAATTTTCGGGATGTGGTTGTCAGCCAGGTCGGCGAATTCCTATATGAGAAATTTTTCCATAATTACACCCTGAAACAATGGGAAACAGATCCGCGGGAACTTTCGGCCGAAGTGGCCGGCCGGATCCCGGTGCGGCAGAACCGGGACACACGTTATTTCACCGATCGTTATCAAGGTCTGCCGGAGCAAGGGTATACGCGCATGATCCTCAATATGCTTGATCATCCGGCGATCAACCTCCGTTTGTCGACCGATTACTTTGACGACCGCGCAAACTGGGATGGGGCGGATTATGACTTGACGGTTTATACCGGACAGCTGGATGCTTATTTTCATTTTGATTATGGCCGTCTGACCTATCGTTCGGTAGATTTCGAATTCCGCGTCTTTCCGATCGAACAATATCAGCCGGCGGCGGTGGTCAACTATCCAAACGACTATGATTTCACACGGATAACCGAATTCAAACATATGACCGGCGAAACAGGCGACTCGACGGTGATTTGCTGCGAGTATCCGGCTAAAAACGGCGTGCCGTCCTATGTTGTTTTAACGCCGGAAAATCTGGGCAAGCGGCAGGCATACCTGGATCATGTATCCGAGCTGGAAACGGCCGGCCGGCATTTGTTTGTCGGCCGTCTGGCTGAGTACCGTTATTATAATATGGATCAAGTCATTGCCTCGGTTATGGATAAACTGGATAACTGGTTTGCCGTTTGTGAAGCAAAGGACTGAACGTCTGTCTTTAAAAAAGCTGCTCGATGCCCAAAATAGCCAGACCGGTCAGCAGCGCCAGGACAAATGCGATAAGATGGGCGGCTAACTGGCTTTTACGCAACTGCTTCCGCCCGATAAACTGCGAGTCGCCGATCAGGGCGATCGAACAGGCCGCCAGGGCGGCGAACGGCATGGCGCCGTTGGTGCCGGCTAAACCGAAATAGAGCGTTGTAAAGGCCAGAGAAGCGCCGGTGCCCGGAATGAGGCCGACCGCAGCTCCGATCAATACGGCGATAAGGCCGCGGCCGGCGAAAAAGCCGGTCAGCGCTTCGGAGCCGATGACGCTAAGAAATGACTGGACTACAAAAGTCAAAAGAAAAATCAAGAGGATAACGCTGGCGCAGGTTTCAGCAAGATCGCCCACCGCGTCGCCGGTATCCTCAAACTCGTGTTCGAAGATCTTGCCGAATTCACGCGTGGTGAGCCGGACGACCAGACGATAGATCACGACAATAAACAAGGCCAGCATCGATAACCAGGAAACGAAAGGTATGCCGAGCGCTTCCAGATCGGCCGGATCAAACCAGCCGATATTATTCAGCACGATTAGGACCATTTGTAAAATGAACGCTACGGCAAAAAAGATCCAGAACGCTTTCCCCAGCTGATGATAGCGGAAGTGATGCATTTTGTGGCGGAATTTATCCGGCAGCTCATGAAAATTGACATCGGCTTCTTTGGCTTCCGGACTGTCGCTTTTTATCAGGTCGTCCTGACGCCAGCGTTCGGCTGCCTGGCTGAGCGCCGGTATATGATTGCATAAGGTACCAAAAATAACAGAGAGCAGCATTTTGATCCCGGCAATCGACAGCCAGGTCAACGGCTGATATGAAATAATCAAATAAGTCGCTTCTTCGCCGATGCCGATGATGCCCGACAGGAGTGATCCGAAACGGATGCTCTTCCGGCGATAAATGCTGTATTGGAACAAAAGGGTCCCGTCGACCGGGATGAGAGACAAGCCGGTCATGATCCAAGGCTTATCCAGATGCCTTTTCTCGATTATCTGCCGCAGTTTGTCGCCATAGCGAAAATCCAGCATGCCGAAAAGCAGCATTAAAACAGCCATAACTGAACCGACTTCAAAAATAGCCGTATAAGCGCTTTCAAAGGCAACCGATACGATTTTATCAATCATGATTTCCTCCTGTTGTTAACCGGTTTGCCGTGGCTGACTTGATTTGCCGAGGCTTACTTTCCCGGAAATAAAAGCAAATGCCAGCCGGTTTCTCAACCGACTGGCTTTGTTCTGGTGGGGATGAAGGGACTCGAACCCTTACGATCTTGCAATCGACAGATTTTGAGTCTGTTGCGTCTGCCAGTTCCGCCACATCCCCAGATGTATTATTGGCGGCTACCAAAATATATTAGCAATGATCTTGCATTCTGTCAATTATTCGTTTATGCTTATTTCAATAAACCTTTTAACGAGTCCTGTGAGGCTGGAAGGGTGATAAACGATGCTGACCGCGCCGATTAACGGCCGGTTATCGATGCAGAGCTTATGAGCCTTCCGCCGCCGCGGAAGGCTTTTTTGATATCGGAGAGGAGAGCAGCAGATGAATCCCAAAGCTATTCTAATGGATGAAGTCATGATCGACCGGGCTTTGACCCGCATTGCTCATGAAATTCTGGAAAAAAACAAAGGCCTTGACGACCTTTATCTGATCGGCATTCAACGGCGCGGCGTTCCGATGGCACACAGAATAGCCGCCAAAATAAAAACGATCGAAGGCCGAAGCCCCGAGGTCGGCATTCTGGATATCACCTTTTACCGGGACGACCTCAGCATGCTGGCCGAGCACCCGGTCATCAACGGAACATCGCTGCCTTTCGCGGTACAGGACAAGAAGCTGGTCCTGGTGGACGACGTTTTATTTACCGGACGAACTTGCCGCGCAGCCATAGAAGCTCTTTTTGATTTAGGCCGGCCGCGCCAGATCCAACTGGCGATCCTGATCGACCGCGGGCATCGGGAATTGCCGATCCGGGCCGATTATACCGGAAAAAATGTCCCGACGGCGCGCAATGAGATCGTTCAGGTCCAACTGGCGGAAATCGACGGCCGGGACGGCGTTTTACTGAGTGAAATAGAACAGAAAGGCTGAATCTATGCAACTGGACAGGAAAGATTTATTGGGAATTCAGGATTTAAGCGCTGAAGAGATTACTTTAATCCTCGATACGGCGGAAACCATGAAGCATGTCCTGAACGCCAACAGCAAAAAAACGGCTCATCTGCAGGGTAAATCCGTTATCACGCTGTTTTATGAAAACAGCACCCGCACACGGCTGTCCTTTGAGATGGCCGCCAAATACATGGGTGCTTCGGCAGCTAATGTTTCATCATCCGGCAGCAGCGTCAATAAAGGCGAATCCCTGATCGATACCGCCCGGACGATCGATCAGATGGCGACCGATATTCTGGTTGTCCGGCATCCGCAGTCCGGCGCGCCGCACATGATTGCTCCGCTGGTCCGGGCTTCGGTGATCAATGCCGGCGACGGCATGAATGAGCATCCGACCCAGGCGCTGCTGGATCTTTTTACCATGCGTGAGAAGAAAGGCCGCCTGAAAGGTTTGAAAGTGGCGATTGTCGGAGATATTCTGCACAGCCGGGTGGCCCGCAGCAATTTGTGGGCTTTAAACAAGGTCGGCGCGGAAGTCCGCCTGGCCGCGCCCCCGACATTGCTGCCGCGCGGCCTGGAACATATGGGCGGGCTGGTTTGTCCGACGGTGCAAGAAGCTGTCCGGGATGCCGATGTGGTTATGGGTCTGCGCATCCAGCTGGAACGGATGCAGAAAGCTTTATTTCCCTCGATCAGTGAATATGCCCGCTTTTTCAGCATTGATCAGAAAACGCTGGCCCTGGCCAGGCCGGATGCTATCGTCATGCATCCGGGACCCTGCAATCACGGCGTCGAGATGCCGACGATCGTCTATGACAGCGATCAGTCGGCCATTCAGGAGCAAGTTACCAACGGCGTCGCCATCCGGATGGCGGTTCTCTACCTGCTGGCATCAAGGAGGAACAATCCATGAAAATATTGATTAAAAACGGCTTGACTGTCGATCCGGCGGCCGCAGCCGGCAAAACGCCGGAGAAACGGTCGGTACTGATCGAGAACGGCGTTTTTGCGGATCCGGAAACCTGCGGCGGCGCGGAACCGGACCGGGTCATAGATGCCGGCGGCCTCTATGTTTTTCCCGGTTTGATCGACGCGCATTGCCATCTCCGCGATCCTGGTTTTGAATATAAAGAAGATATAGTCAGCGGAACGCTGAGCGCGGCGCGCGGCGGCTTCAGCACAGTCGCCTGCATGCCTAACACCAAACCGGTCTGCGATCACGCCGCGATAGTCCGCTATATCATCGAAAAAGCAGAACGTTCCGGCTTTGCAAGGGTTCTGCCGATCGGCGCCGTCAGCAAGGGGCAGCAGGGCAAGGAACTGGCGGAAATAGGGCTGATGGCTGAAGCCGGCATCGTGGCGATATCGGATGACGGACATCCGGTAGCCGAAGCCGATCTGATGCGCAAAGCCATGCTCTATGCCGGCCAATTCGGTCTGACCGTCATATCTCATTGCGAGGATCTCAGTCTGGCTGCCGACGGCCAGATGAACGAAGGCGTCTGGTCGACAAAACTCGGGCTGCGCGGCATTCCGGATCTTGCCGAATCCGTGATGGCGGCCCGGGATTGCCTGTTGGCCGAATATCTGCAGATACCGATTCATCTGGCACATATCAGCTGCCGCCGGTCTGTACGGATCATCCGTGAGGCTAAAGCGCGCGGCGTCAAGGTCACGGCGGAGACCTGCCCGCATTATTTTACGCTGACTGAAGCCGATTGCCGCGGCTTTAATACGCAGGCCAAAATGAATCCGCCGCTGCGAACCGCCGATGATGTCGACGCGATTATCGAAGGATTGGCCGACGGGACGATCGATTTGATCGCCACCGATCACGCGCCGCATCACCAGGATGAAAAGGATTTAGAATTCGCCCTGGCTAACAATGGCATCGTCGGTTTTGAAACGGCGCTGCCGCTTGGCTACACATACCTGGTTCGCTCAGGCAGGCTCAGTTTGATCGACTGGCTGCGGACGATGACGGTCAATCCGGCCCGTTTGCTGCGGCAGCCGTCCGGAACCTTGCAGCCGGGCCGGCCGGCCGATCTTGTTCTGGCTGATCTGGATCACCCGTTCCGGTTCGACAAAAATCAGATGGCATCACGTGCCCGCAATACACCGTATCAGGGCTGGGAATTATACGGGCAGGTCCGGGGGACATTTTGCGCAGGGAGGATGACTTATGACACATTTTGCTGACAGGCTGGCGGATAAGATCTGCCAGACCGGTAATCCGACCGTTCTGGGTCTGGACCCGATTCTGGAATACATTCCGGACAGCATCGTCGGTTATTTCAGAGACCAGTGCGGTGACGCCGGCTTGGCATCGGGCCTGGCGCTTTATGAGTTCAACCGCCGCCTGATCGACAGCACGGCCGATTTGATTCCGGCGGTCAAGCTTCAGTTGGCTTATTATGAACAATACGGGCCGCACGGTCTGGAAGCGCTGCGCCAGACCATTCAATATGCTCATAAAAAAGATATGCTGGTTATTGCCGACGCCAAACGCAACGATATCGGCAGCACGGCCGGCGCGTACGCCAAAGCGTATCTGGGCAGCGCCAGGCTGGTCGACGGTACGGAGCAAGCTGCTTTTGACGCCGACGCGATGACGGTCAACGCTTATCTGGGCCTTGACGGGATCCGGCCTTTTCTGGAGTATTGCGGCGATGCCGGCAAAGGCGTGTTCATTCTGGTTCGAACCTCGAATCCGTCGGCCGGCGATCTGCAGGATTTAATCTTGTCCGACGGCCGTACGGTTTTTGAAGCTATGGCCGATCACGTCGCGGTCTGGGGAAAACCTTACATCGGCGAAAGCGGTTATTCGTCGGTGGGAGCCGTCGTCGGAGCGACCTGGCCGCTGCAGGCGGCCAAATTGCGGCGGATCATGCCGAGAAGCTTGATTTTAGTACCGGGCTACGGCGCCCAGGGCGCTTCGGCGGACGATGCGGTCAGCAGTTTCGGGCAGGACGGCGGCGGCGCGCTGGTCAATGCGTCGCGCAGTTTGATGAATGCCTGGAAAAAATACAACATGCCCATCGAGCAATTTGATTCGGCGGCCAGGCAGGAAGCGGTCAACATGAAAAATGATCTGCGGCAAGCTCTTGAAAGAAGAGCGGCATCTAGTGTATAATGTTGGATAAAATGCATAAATATTTACAACGATGTATAATTATACAAAAGGAGCACAAATATGCCAAGAAGAACGGATATCAGGAAAGTCATGGTCATTGGATCCGGGCCTATTATTATCGGCCAGGCCGCTGAATTTGACTATGCAGGAACACAAGCCTGCCGCGCCCTGAAAGCCGATGGCTATGAGGTGATCCTGGTTAACAGCAACCCGGCGACAATCATGACAGATTCCAACATGGCCGACAAAGTTTATCTGGAACCTCTCCAGCTGGATGTCATACAGAATTTGCTGCTTGAAGAAAAAATCGACGGTCTGCTGGCTACGCTGGGTGGACAAACCGGCCTCAACTTTGCCATGGAGCTATCGGAAAACGGATTTTTGGAAAAACAGGGGATCCAATTGTTGGGTACACCGGCCTCGGGTATTAAAATGGGCGAGGACCGGGAAGAATTCCGGGCTGCGATGCTGCGCATCAATGAACCTTGCATTCCTTCCGGCACAGCCAACGATTTGGACGAATGCCTCCAGCTGGCCGAAGAAATCGGGTATCCGGTCATCGTCCGGCCGGCTTTTACCCTTGGCGGCACCGGCGGCGGCATTGCCGCCGACCGCGAGGCTTTGTGCGAAATTGCCGCCAACGGTCTGGCTGTCAGCCGGGTCCATCAGGTCCTGATCGAACGCAGCATAGCGGGCTGGAAGGAAATCGAATTCGAAGCGGTCCGCGATGCCAAGGGCAACGCCATAACGATCTGCAGCATGGAGAACCTGGATCCGGTCGGCGTTCATACCGGCGATTCGATCGTCGTCGCGCCGGCGCAAACCTTAACGGATCTGGAGTATCAGAAGATGCGCAGCGCGGCGTTGAAAATCGTTGCCGAACTGGGCATCGTCGGCGGCTGCAATGTACAGTTCGCCCAGCATCCGACCAGCGCCGAATATGCGGTGATCGAGGTCAATCCGCGTTTGTCGCGTTCGTCGGCTCTGGCTTCGAAGGCGACCGGTTATCCCATCGCCAAGGTGGCGGCCCGGATTGCCGTCGGCTACAGTTTGGATGAAATTCCCAATGCCGTGACCGGCACCACCAGTGCCTGTTTTGAGCCGGCGGTCGATTATATCGTCACCAAGATCCCGAAATGGCCGTTTGATAAATTTGTTCAGGCTAAACGGACGCTCGGCACCCAAATGAAAGCGACCGGCGAAGTGATGGCCATTGCCAATACCTTCGAAGCGTCGCTGATGAAAGCGATCCGGTCTCTGGAACTAGGCCTGCTTGGCTTGAAGGTGCCGTCTGTTCAAGCTTTAAGCGATGAGCAGCTCTGGCCGCGAATCCGCCAGGCCGACGATATGCGGCTGTTCGCCCTGGCCGAGGCGCTGCGCCGCGGCTTCGATCTCGATGAAGTTTACCGGGAAACCATGATCGACAAGTATTTTCTGGAGAAAATCCTTCATTTGGTGCAGACGGAAGAAGCTCTGGCCGCCGGTCCGGCGCCGGACGACGCGCTGCTGACCCGGGCCGTGCGCCAGGGATTTACCGACACCTGGATATCCCGCCTCAGCGGCATGCCGCGTGAAAAAGTTTACGAAACCCGCCGCCGTCTAGGCCTGCGGCATACTTATAAAATGGTCGACACCTGCGCCGGCGAGTATAAAGCGGTGACACCCTATTTTTATTCAACTTTCGATATGGATAATGAAGCGATACCCAGCAGCCGGCCCAAGGTCCTGGTCCTGGGCTCCGGGCCGATCCGGATCGGCCAGGGTATCGAATTTGATTATTGTTCGGTCCATTCGGTCTGGGCGCTGCGCGAGATGGGATATGAGGCGATTATTGCCAACAATAATCCGGAAACGGTTTCCACCGACTTTGACACCTCCGACCGCCTGTATTTCGAACCGCTGACCGCCGATGACGTCCGCGCCATCATCGAGCTGGAAAAGCCGGCCGGCGCGATCTGCCAATTCGGCGGCCAGACTGCCATCAAACTGATCAAAGCGGTATCCGACATGGGGCTGCCCATCTTCGGAACCTCTGCCGATCATGTCGACGAAGCGGAAGACCGCCAGCGTTTTGACGCGATTCTCGAGCAATGCGGCATCAAGCGGCCCAAAGGAACAACAGTGTTCACGGCCGAACAAGCTTTGCAGGCGGCAGCTACCCTGGGTTATCCCGTTCTGGTCCGGCCTTCGTATGTATTAGGCGGCCAGGGCATGGCTATTGTTTACGGCGACGAGGAAATGGTCGAATACATGCGGATCATCAATCTGGTCGAACAAGAGCATCCGATCTTGGTCGATAAATACTTGATGGGCGTCGAGCTTGAGGTTGACGCGGTATCCGATGGCGAACAGGTGCTGATCCCCGGCATCATGGAGCATTTGGAACGCGCCGGCATCCATTCCGGCGATTCAATCTCGATTTTCCCGGCGTATATACCGGATCGGATCCGGGAGATCATTATCGACCATACAATCAAGCTGGCTCGTTCGCTCCATGTGATCGGCCTGATCAACATCCAGTTCATCTTGTTTAATGATGAAATTTATGTCATCGAAGTCAATCCCCGGTCCTCGCGCACCGTACCGTATATCAGCAAAGTGACCGGCATACCGATAGTCAATCTGGCAACCCGGATCATGCTGGGCGCCAAATTAAGCGATTTTCCCTACGGCACAGGGCTGTATGCCCGCTATCCGGCCGTATACGCCATCAAAGCACCGGTTTTTTCCTTTGAAAAACTGCATGATGTCGATACCAGCCTGGGACCGGAAATGAAAAGCACCGGCGAAGTGCTGGGTTTGTCCACGCAATACAGCGAAGCGATGTACAAAGCGATTCTGGCGTCCGGTTTTAAATTTCCTCATCCGGGCAGCGGTATTCTCATGACGGTCCGCGACAGCGATAAACCGGATCTGGTGCCGCTGGCCTTCAAATTGTTCAGTCTGGGCTTTGCCTTGTATGGAACCGGCGGCACGGCCAACTACCTCATCAAGCATGGAATACCGTGCAACGCGGTGCGGAAAGTGGAAGATGGTCATCCCCATGTCATCGATCTGATCGATTCCGGGAAAATAAGCCTGCTGATCAATACGGAAACTCCCAGCGGCCGGATAACCGGAGCCAATGGCTTCAAGCTCCGCCGAAGGGCTATCGAGCACGGCATCGCCACCCTGACTGCTTTGGATACTTTGGTGGCCGTCGTCGAATGCCTGGTCCGCGGATTGAAACCGTCCGATCTGCATCCTTACGAAATCGGCGTTTTTGCGGAAATTGTCCGGCAAACGCGTCAAAATCATCTGCCGATGAATGAAATGCCTTTGCAGAACGACATGTTGAAAAAGTGATGAAAGGCGGCCGTGAGGTGGAATACCAGAAAATTGAATATCAGGCTGAGATTACGGATAACCGGCAGTTAAATAGCCAAACTTTTTTACTGAAACTGGAAGCGCCGGAATTATGCGCCCGGGCTCAGCCTGGCCAGTTTGTTCATCTCAGCTGCAATCATTTCCTGCGCCGTCCTTTCGGCATCATGTCTGTCGAAAGGGAAACCGGCCTGTTAAGCCTGGGAATCCGCATCGTTGGCGACGGCAGCCGCTGGCTGTCCGAATGCCGGCCCGGCAGCCGGTTATCGGTGCTCGGACCGCTTGGCCATGGCTTTGTTTTGGACGGATATCGCCGGATCATAACGGTAGGCGGCGGCAGCGGCGTGTTTCCGCTGCATTTTGTCCAGCAGGCGTGCCGGGAACAAGGAATTGAATCGTATGCGGTTTGCGGTTACCGGTCGCGGGAAGAGAGTGTCATAACGGAAAATTATGCGCGTCTGGGCTGCGGAACTTTATTTGCATCCGATCAGGGCGATATGGACATCCCCGGCAATGCGGCGCAGGCTTTGCGGCAGCTGCTGCAGACCTTGCCGCCGATTGAGGGAACGGCCGTTCTGACATGCGGCCCAAAACCGATGATGCGGGCTGTGGCGGAACTGGCCGCAGACTGTCATCTGCCGTGCCAGGTTTCTTTGGAAGAACGGATGGCCTGCGGCGTCGGCGTCTGCCTGGTCTGCGTCTGCCGGATAAAAGCGGAGCGGGAGGGCAAAGACGAACGCCACTTGCGCTGCTGTGTCGAAGGACCGGTTTTCCGCGCCGAGGAGGTTGTCTGGTGAATCAGAATGTGCAAATTGGGTGCCTGAAGCTGAAAAACCCGGTTATTGCCGCT
This sequence comes from uncultured Oscillospiraceae bacterium, assembly GCA_964427795.1. GTDB lineage: Bacteria > Bacillota > Clostridia > Saccharofermentanales > UBA5734 > JAYFQE01. Next base: position 10,926 of record CAYRWC010000019.1, read on the forward strand.
TCGGGAACCTTTGGCTTCGGCCGTGAAATGGCCGCTTGGCAGGATTTGTCCCGATTAGGCGGCATTTGTTCGAAAGGACTGACCCTAATGCCGCGTCTGGGCAATCCGCCGCCGCGCGTGGCTGAAACAGCCGCCGGAATGCTCAACAGCGTCGGCCTGCAAAATCCCGGACTGACAGCTTTTTTAGCCGACGAGCTGCCTTTTATGGCTCGTTTGGGCTGTTCGGTCATCGTCAACGCCGCCGGCCATAGTGTCGATGATTATCTGGAGCTTTGCCGCCGGCTGGACACCACTGCCGTCGACGCCATCGAGCTGAACCTGTCGTGCCCCAATGTCCGCGAGGGCTGCATGTCGATCGGCAGCGACGCCAAGCAAATCGAGCACTTGCTTTCGCAAGCAAAAAAAATAACGAAAAAGCCCTTATGGGCCAAATTAACGCCCAATGTGACCAGCATCGGCGATATGGCCCGCGCCGCCGAAGCGGGCGGCGCCGACGCCGTTGTCCTGATCAACACGCTGCTGGGCATGGCCATTGACCGGCGCACACGCCGGCCTATCCTGCGCAACAATACCGGCGGCCTTTCGGGTCCGGCGATCAAGCCGGTCGCCTTGCGGATGGTGTCGGAGGTTTACCATGCTGTAAAAATTCCGATTATCGGCGTCGGCGGGATCATGAACGGCAACGACGCCCTGGAATTTTTAATCGCCGGCGCCGGCGCGGTAGAAATCGGTTCCGCCAATCTTATAAGCCCGACAGCCTGTCAGGACATCATTAACCAAATGACGGAATTAGCTGAAGAGGATCATATGACGGCGCTTTCAGATTATATCGGCACATTGGATTTTTGGCCGTAATTCGATTTTACAGGCTTTGCCTTATCTGATAAACTGAAAACAAGCCTTGTTTATCGGATCAAGGCTTGCTTGAAAGGAAGAATTTTTCATGCATCAGGATGAGTTTGTTCAAAGCCTCTTTATGACCCGAGCCATCCGGGTTGCTCCGGCCGATCAGCCTTTTTGGTATACATCAGGCGCATTGGGGCCTTACTACATCAATACGCATTTCCTTTACGGCAGCGAACAGGAGGCGCAGGTTCTGCTGTCGATGATCGACACCCTTTCGTCAAATCCTCTGGCTTTACCGGGACAGCTGGCGAAAGCGGTTTGGCGCCAATATCTGACCAATCCGATTTATCACCGGCTGATGGATGAGATCGCCGGCCGGCTTTCTGAAGAACCTTGCGACTTTATTTCCGGCGGCGAAAGAAGAGATTTTTTCTTTTCCGTTCCCGCGGCGCTTTTACTCGATAAACCGCATGTCAGCATCATGAAGAACGGCGCCGCGATATACAGTACCGCCGGATTTTCGGCTCATTATCTTTTGTCCGACCGGGAATTGACCGGTCAGACGGCAACGCATCTGGCGGATCTGGTTACGGAAGCATCCAGCTATACCCGGGCTTGGCTGCCGGCTGTTCATCGTCTCGGCGCCGCCATGCCGTCGACAATAGCCGTCGTCGACCGCGGGCAGGGCGGCCGTGAAACGCTGGCCAAACTCGGGACAAAACTGATATCGTTGATTTCGGTCAGTCCGTCATTTTTTGACGGCGCCTGCCTGGCCGGTTTGATCAGTTCGGAGCAGAATCTTCAGATCAAGCAGTTTATCGAGAGTCCGGAACTCTATGAGCAAAAATTTTTGGCGGAACATCCGAATTTTCTGAAAGAGCAGCTGGCTTTGGGCGGCAAGAACCGTGAACGGGCGCAGCTATGCCTGGATCGTGGTTATGGCGGCGTTCGGTAAAGCCGATCATCCGGATCCGGCAATGCCGGCTTACCGGCTCATCCGTTCACAGCGGCGAACACTGTCTTTAAAGGTCGGCGCGGACGGCGGCGTAGAAGTCCGCTGCCCTTTGAATTACCCGCGCGGCCGGGTCGATCTTTTCGTCCGGGAAAAGACAGACTGGATCATCCGCAAACAGCAAGAATGCCGAATGATGATATCGGTCTGTCCGCCAACGGAAAGTCAGACCGAGGCTTGGGATATGAAAATCAAGCAAAGGCTGGCTGTTATAAGCCGGCAATACCCGGTTGAAAAGCCCGGGAAGATCATCATCAGAAATCAGGTCAGCCGTTGGGGCAGCTGCAGCAGCAAGCGGACGATTACGATCAACCGCTGCTGTGGTATTTTACCGCCTGCCTTGATCGATTATGTAATTTTACATGAATTTTGTCATCTGGTTTATATGAATCACAGCGCGGACTTTTGGCGGCTGCTGTCCGCCTATTTGCCGGATGCGCGCGACCGGCGGCTGGCGCTGGCCGGCTACAGGCTGTGCCGACCGGCAGACAGCCGGCTCTATATCCGTTGATGAGATAGAAGGTAGTTATGTGTTGGTGATGTTGGTTGTTTTGATTTTTGGCGTTTGCGTTTTATCCATGATCGGATCGCTGAATCCCGGCGCCGCCTTTTTGATCAGCGCCTGCTGCCTCGCCGGCATGGCTTTTCAGATCCGGCAAAAACATATCCTGCGGCAGCAGCTTAATCGCCGGCGCTCTGCCTTGCAGGCCAAGTGGGGGCTGCAGGTCAAGCATCTCGGCGGTTTGCCTTTACCGGTCGATACGCCGGGCAGTCTGTTTTTTCTCGGCGACCGGCTGGTTCTGGAAACGGAACATGATTCGTGGACGTTTCAACTGGACGGCTTGCGAAAAATTCTTTTAATGACCTCCGATCAAATTTATAAAGTCGACGACCGGCAGCTGTGCAATCTGCTGCTGGCCGGCAGTTCGAGAACCCTGGCCGCTTTACGCGAAAAGATCCGTCATCATGACAGTGCCCTGCATCATTCGTCGGTTCTTTTGATAACTTATCAGCCTGAAGCCGGTGATACGAGTTTATTGGTTCTTGCTTCCGCCGTATATCCGCAAAAAGTCACATCTTTACTGAAAACAAACGGATTGACGGATAAAGTCAGCGTCAGGCTTCATGGACAACAAGTGAATGTGATATAATCGAAGGAACGGTTTGATTAAAATTTTGTCAGGCATGGAAGCTGTGACGATCGAGGTTGATGAATGAGTTTTAATTTTTTATGCCGAATACCGACAACCGAGGAAATCATAGCCCAGTATCCGCTGTCGCCGGAACTGGCTGCTTTGAAAGCCGAACGTGATCGGCAGATCCGCAAGGTGCTGACCGGCGAATCCGATCGGTTTCTGGTTATTATCGGACCGTGCTCAGCCGATCATGAAGATTCGGTTTGCGAATATACGACCAGACTGGGCCGTCTGCAGGAAGAGGTAGCCGACCGTCTGATCCTGATCCCCCGCATCTACACCAATAAACCGCGGACAACCGGCCAAGGGTATAAGGGCATTCTGCATCAGCCGGATCCCGAAAAAGCACCGGATCTGGTCGGCGGATTGATTGCTTTGCGAAAAATGCACATCCGTTCCTTAAGCGAATCCGGATTGACGGCAGCCGATGAAATGCTGTATCCGGAAAACCATACCTATCTGGCCGATATGCTCAGTTATGTAGCTATCGGCGCCCGTTCCGTAGAAAATCAGCAGCACCGCCTGACTGTCAGCGGCATAGAGCAGCCGGCCGGCATGAAAAATCCAACCAGCGGCGACCTGAACGTCATGCTGAACGCCATATTTGCGGCCCAGCACGCGCATGCATTCAGTTATCAGGGCTGGGAAGTCCGGACCAGCGGGAATCCTCTGGCCCACGCCATTCTGCGCGGCGCCGTCAATAAATTCGGTCAATCGCAGCCAAACTATCATTATGAAGACTTGAAGCTGCTGATTCAATTCTACCAAAAACGGGATTTATTAAATCCGGCCTGCCTGATCGATACCAACCACGCCAATTCGGACAAGCAATATGCCGAACAGCCGCGTATTGTCCAGGAAGTGCTGCACAGCCGCCGGCTGTCGCCGGACATCCGGCAAATGGTTAAAGGGTTTATGATCGAAAGCTATTTGGAGGAAGGAAACCAGGCAGTCGGAGAACATGTTTACGGGCGTTCCATAACGGATGCCTGCCTGGGCTGGCCGGCGTCGCGCGATCTGGTGCTCAGCATCGCCGATCAGGTTTAATCCGCCCGGCGGCATCACCAGGCATGGCGGCAGCAACAGCGGCAGGAGGCGGAAAATCGATATGAGTAATCAAAAAACGCTGGATATGATTCAGCGCATTCGCGAGAACATCGGCAAAGTGATGATTGGCAAACAGGATGCTCTGGATCTGATCCTGATCGCTTTTATCAGCCGCGGCCATGTTTTGCTTGAAGATATTCCCGGCATCGGCAAAACCACGCTTGTTTCCGCTTTAGCTCGTTCTCTCGGCCTGACGTTCCATCGCATTCAATTTACGCCGGATGTCATGCCTTCGGATATTACCGGATTCAATTTATTCAATCAAAGAAACAATCAATTTGAATTTCATCAGGGCGCGATCATGAGCCAGCTGCTGCTGGCCGATGAGATCAACCGGACATCGCCCAAAACCCAGTCCAGCTTATTGGAAGCCATGCAGGAAAACCAGGTGACGGTCGACGGCGTGACCTATGCGCTGCCGCAGCCTTTCATGGTATTGGCTACGCAGAATCCGATTGAACAGGTCGGCACCTATCCGCTGCCGGAAGCGCAGCTGGATCGCTTTATGCTGAAAGTATCGCTGGGCTATCCGACTCTGGAAGAAGAAATGGCCATATATGAGCGCTTTGCCGCCCGCTCGCCTTTGTCCGAGCTTGAGGCGGTCGTCGCCGCCGACGAATTGTTCGAGCTGCAGAAGACCGCGGACAATCTCTATTGCGCTGAAGCGATCCGCCGTTATGTCGCGATGATTGCCAAAGCGACGCGCGAGCATCCCGATCTGCTGCTGGGCGCCAGTCCGCGCGGCGCGCTGATGCTGATCCTGGCAGCCCGCGGCCGGGCACTGCTTCTGGACCGCGATTATGTCCTGCCCGAAGATGTCCAGGCCATGGCTTTGCCGGTCATGGGCCACCGCTTGCTGCTGCAGCCGGAAGCCCGTCTGCGGCAGGCGACGATACCCGATATTCTGAACGGCATTCTGCAGCAAATCGTCATTCCGGAAGCATGATTACCGGCCGCGGCGTCGTTTATTTGCTGCTGCTGGTTTTGCTTTATCTGGGCTTGGCCTACAGCGGCATCAGCCAGTTGATCCCGGTTCTGCTGACTTTGCTTATTCTGCCTTTTCTGTCCATGATCCAACTGCTCGTCCTGAAACGTCATATCAAGATTCGCTCGGAGATCGTCCGGCCGATGATCCGACGGCAGGAAGAAACGGATCTGCAGATCCATCTTGAGCTGACCGGCAGGCAAATGATCGGCCTGCTGGAAATATCGGTTCGCAAGCCCGGCAGTAAAAGCAAACCGGCTGTTGAAAACCGGCAGATGGCCATTATGCCAAAATCGACGGGTGAACTGAAAATTTTGCTGCAAGGCCGGCATCGCGGCAGCTTTTTAACCGGTCCGACACGGATGTTCTGCCGGGATTTATTCGGTTTATTTCGTCTGCCGCTGTTTTCGCGCCGGGATATGAAGAAAAAACTGCTGACTTTTACCGTCTTGCCTAATCCTTATGCTTTCGATCCGTTGGCGAATCTGTCGGCTGCCTTGAATCGGCAGGCTCAGCACCAGGCCTGGCAGATCGGCAGCGATCTGGACACCATAGCCAATATCCGCGCCCAGCAACCGGGCGATTCCCTAAAGAGAGCCCATTGGAAACTCAGCGCTCGTTTGAATGAAATCATGATCAAAGAATTCGAAAATCCGCAACAGCTGGAAAGCCTGCTGCTGGCGGACTGGGAGCATGCGCCCGGCACGGCCGACAGCTGGTTGGAATACAGCGATTTTTTTACCGACTGCACAGCCTATCTGGCCCGGCAGATTCTTGCGGCAGGCAGCGGCGTCAGGCTTGTCGCATACCAGGAAAACGGCCGCAGCGAGGCTCTGGCCGGCAAATTATCAGAAATGCAGAACATCCAGCTTTATTTAGCGACGATGCAAACCACGCAGAAGTGGCCGCCTGAAAGAATACTGGCAGAAGAAGCGAATCGGTTCCGATCGGCCCAGCTGTTGATTTGGGCGACAAACCGGCTTAACCTGGCGGTTGTCCGTCAACTGATGAATTTATGTCAGTTGAAAAGGGAAGTGTGGCTGGTTCTTATCTGTTCCGGACCGCATAAAAATCCGTTATGGCGGGATTGGCTGGAACAGCTTTCCGCCGCCGGCGTCACCGTTTATCAGGTGGATTTCGCTTCTGTGACGGCGATGGCGGCGAAAAGCAAAAAGGCAGGCGAGCTATCATGAAAATGACCCGGCTGCCCGACATTCTGTGGAAATTA
>CAYRWC010000020.1:0-17095 GCA_964427795.1 uncultured Oscillospiraceae bacterium
TGGCGTTTGATGATCTATACAGTCGGCGCGGCCTTATTGATCGGCCTGGTTTTTATTCTCGCCGCTCTGTTATTTATCTTGTTCTGTTTGCATGTCTGGCTAAAATAATTGCCGGTGCCGATGACGGCACCGGCGATTTATGCCGGAATAAGAATTTTACCGGGATCGGCCGCGGATCCGGAAAAACGTCCGAAAAACGGTCAGATGATTTCGCGGCGGCCTTCCATAGCCCGGGCCAGCGTGACTTCATCCGCATATTCGAGATCGCCGCCCATGGGAATGCCATGAGCGATGCGGGTCGTTAGAATACCGGCCGGTTTTAAAAGCCGCGCAATATATAACGCCGTTGCTTCGCCCTCGACCGTCGGGTTGGTAGCCAGAATAACTTCATGAATCGAATCGTCGCTGCGCAGACGGGCCAGTAATTCCCGCAGGCGGATTTGATCGGGCCCGATATTTTGCATCGGCGAAATCGCGCCGTGTAAAACATGATAAAGACCCCGGTATTCGTGAATCCGCTCCATAGCCGCGACATCGCGGGGATTTTCCACAACACAGATCGTCGTGCGGTCGCGTGTCGCCGCCGTGCAAATTTCGCACGGGTCCTGATCGGTCAGATTGCAGCAGACAGAACACAGCCGGGTCGACCGGCGCGCGTCCAGGATAGCCTGGGCCAGCGTTTCAGCCTGGCTTTCCGGCTGAGCCAGTAGATAGAAAGCCAGCCGTTGAGCCGATTTGCCGCCTATTCCCGGCAGCTTGCCCAATTCCGCAATCAGACGGGCGATGGATGGCGCGTAACGGGCCATCAGAAACCTAAGGGCAAACCGCGTCCGCCGGTTACCCGGTTCAGCCGTTCGGAAGATAGATCTTCGAATTTTTTCTGGGCTTCATTGACGGCTGCTGTAATCAGATCCTGCAGCATTTCGACATCATCGCTGTTTACGACGGCAGGATCAATCGTCAGTTCCTTTATTTCATGCGAGCCGTTAATCACGACCCGGACTGCTCCGCCGCCAGCGGTGGCTTCAACCGTCATCGCCGCGATTTCTTCCTGTGCCTTTTCCATATCGCGCTGCATCCGCTGCGCCTGAATCAGCATTTGATTCATATTGCCGCCGCCCATGCCGCCGGGGAAACCTCCGCCGCCGTGAAAACCTTTTGCCATAACTTATTCCTCCACCTTTACGGGTATGCCCAGATTCTGGGCTGTATTTTTCATCTTTTGGATCCACTCGTCTTCTTTCGGCGTATCGGGCAGGCCTTTAGCTTCTTCCTGACCTGCCAGAACCGGCTGAACACCGAGATTGGCGCCGAAAGCCTGCGCCGCCAGTGAACGCAGCAGCTTCAGATTGGCTGCCTGGTTGACTTCTTGATAATTGATGATTTCAGATGAATCGAAATATAGCTGTAAGGAGTCATTCTGCAGACTGGGGCGAGCCGGTCTGCTGAAAAGATACAATGTCATTTGACCGGCATCCAGAAGGCCGGTCAATATATTTTGCCAAAGACCGGCTGCATCGGAAGGACCGGGCGCCGCCTTGAGTGGCACCGCAGCCGGCACAGCCGACGGCACCGCAGCCGGCGCAGCAACCGGAACAGCAGCCGGCACAGCAGCCGGCACAGCAGGCTCCTGCGGTTTCTGTGCCGGGCCGGGTTCCGGTTCCCAGGCTGTTTCTTCGGCCGGTGGCGCTTCTTCGGGCCAGGGAATGGCTGCGGGGTCGATAACCGCGGAATCATCTGCGGCGGCAGCCGGATAGTCCTGCGCACCGGTTTTCCCTTTAAGCGGCGAATCCGTTTGAACCGCCGGAGCAGTCGGCGTAGCCGACGGCAGAATCGGAGCAGCTGGTACCGCCGGAGCAGCCGGAGTCTTGGCTTGAGCAGTCGGCTCCGGTAAAGGGGATTTGGCTGGTGCCTTTGCCGGTGGAGCCGATACGGCGGCCGCCGTCGGCTCGCTTATGCCGGCCAGACGGATCAGGCCGACTTCCAGAACGGTTCGTCCGTCGGCCGCCCAGCGTAAATCCGACAACAAGGCGGATAATCCGCGAATCCATTCGATGAGCTGACTGTTGCTTACTTGGGACGCCAATCGGCGCATATCGGCTAAGGTTTCGGAATTGGCACGAACCAGCAGGCGAGGATCTTCCGATACTTGGCATACCAGAATATTGCGGAAATGCTGCGCCAGATCCGTGACAAAACGCGCCAGATCCCTGCCCGCCATGACCAGTTGTTCGATCTGAGCCAGCAACTGCGGTACCTGTCCTTGAATCAAGGACAAAGCAACCTGCTGTAGAAAATCGTCGCGGACAATGCCGGCCAGGCTGAGGACATTATCCCGGTCGATCGTTCCCGGGAAACTGGCTTTGGCTTGATCGAGAAGGCTGATGGCGTCACGGAGACCGCCGTCGGCCAAGGATGCGATGGTTTGCAGGGCTTCCGGTGTGACCGGGATTTGATCGGCAACTGCGATTTCACTCAAACGCTCCGTCATGCTGTCGACCGGAATCCGGCGGAAATCGTAACGCTGACAGCGGGAGAGAATGGTTGCCGGAATGCGGTGCGGCTCGGTGGTTGCCAGAATAAAAACAGCATGCGCCGGCGGTTCTTCCAGAGTTTTCAGCAAAGCATTGAACGCGCCGGTCGAGAGCATGTGGACTTCATCGATAATATAGACTTTGTAACGGGCTTGCGAAGGCATGAAAACGACTTCGTCGCAAAGTCGGCGAATGTTGTCGACACTGTTGTTGGACGCGGCATCCATTTCGACAACGTCTAATAAATTGCCGTCCAGCATGGCGCGGCAAATGTCGCACTGGTTGCAGGGATTGCCTTGATCGGGATGCAGGCAGTTGATAGCCCGGGAAAATATTTTTGCCAAAGTGGTTTTCCCGGTGCCGCGTGTGCCGCTGAACAGATAAGCATGAGCAATCTGTCCGCTGATGACAGATTGGCGCAGGGCATAGACCGCTTGCTTTTGCTCGACGACTTCATCGAACGTTTTTGGCCGCCATTCCCGATAAAGCGCCAGATGCGCCATGCAATCGCCTCCCTGTGATTCTATTTGAAAAATCGCCATGTCTGGCCTGCAGCCGTCGCAGGCAACCCTGCGGCACATACGGTTGACCGCTTACCGCTGCTTCCTTCCGGACCTGACGGGGTTCACGGGCCGCATCGCACAGGACCAACGATCGGCTGCAGGCCAGACACGGCGTGTGCTGACGCTCCATGATTATAACACAAGCGGACCCGGTCTGTCAGCCGGAAAATATCGGAAACCGGAAAACACTGTATGCCGTCATTTTTTTCGCCGGGGTTAAATGGCCGGAGCAAATATGATAAGATCATTAAAGGAGGACATCAAAATGAATATATCGCGATCGTTTCTGACGAAAATCCGCTTCGGTCGCACCGCCTGGATCAGCGAAGGCGCTCTGCTGCTTATCGGCAGCTTGATAGCGGCTTTCGCGGTCAATGTGTTTTATGTACCCGTTCGTTTGACTATGGGTGGTGTATCCGGTATTGCCTCAATCGTCTATCAGCTGACGGGCCAAGGCAATTTTCTTTCATTTGGCGTGCTGGTCATCCTGCTGAACATTCCTTTGTTGTTTTTAGGCTGGCGGATGATCGATTTGCGTTTCATCTTGCGCAGCTTGCTCGGTACGGTTTCTTATTCCTTCTTTATTGATATAACCGCTCCGGCATTATCTGATTTTTACACCCGCTATATTAACCGGCCGCTGGCCAACGGCGGCGCCGATCCGCTAATATTCTGCCTGTTTGGCGGTGTTTTGTATGGAATCGGTTTAGGCTTGATATTCCGCGGCAATTATACGACCGGCGGCACCGATATCCTGGCCATTGTGATCAAACGTCGGATTCGCATGCTGAGCACCAGTCAATTTTTAATGATCCTGGACGCGATTGTGGTCATTGCTTCGGTTATAGCTTATCGGGATGACGGCGGACCCGGCATTCTCATGGCCATGTATTCGTTTATCGCCATGTATCTGACTTCCAAGAGCATGGATGTTGTTCTGGAAGGCTTCGATTATTGCCGGGCGGCCTATATCATATCGGATAAAAGCGAGTTGATTGCCGACCGGATTATGGTGCAGCTGCAGCGAGGCGTGACTACTCTTCATGGCCGCGGCATGTATACCGGCCGCAATAAGGATGTACTGCTTTGTGTTTTGTCGCGCAAGCAAGTTCCGGACATCAAACAGATCGTCGGTGAAACCGATCCGGATGCCTTCGTTATTGTGGTTGAAGCGCGCGAAGTGCTGGGCGAAGGATTCGGCAGCGGTACGGATTATTAACACACGCAATATTCCCGCAGGATGTCTTGTGTTACGGCGTCAGGCTGATTTGGCATTCGTAGAAAATCCGCGCGATGTCCGCCTGGATTTCATGAGCTTTCGCGGCGCTGGCCATCTCCGTCATAACACATAAAACGAAAGGTTCCGGAGTGAATACGATGCCGACGTCGTTCTCGGCCGAATAAGTGCCGTTGGTGCCGATTTTGTGAGCAACCCGGACATCCTCGGGAATCCCTTTCTGAATGCCGAAATCAAATTCAGTCTGGCACAGGTCGTCTACTAAAGGCTGGTAATGGTCCGGATCGGCTTGCCAAAGCCGGTAAAGGTTGACAGCCTGCAAGCCGAGATCCAGGGCGCAAGTCCGGTGCCGGCCGTTTTTGGCTTGCCCGGCGTAATTGTTATAGGATACTTCTTTCCGATAATCGACTTTGCCGCTGATCTGGCTGAGCCAGGGATTGATGGCGTCGATGCCGCCCAGCCTGCGGATAACCATGTTGGTTCCGCAGTTGTCGCTGATGCGGATCGACAAACCGGATGTTTCGCGAACCGTCATTTTTGTTCCGTTGGCCATGCTCTGGATCTTGCCGGTGCCGCCTTCATAATCGCCGGTCGGATATGCCCGGCTGTCGTAAGTCAGTATTTCATCCGGCGATATTTCGCCGGATGCCAGTTTAGTATATAAATAGGTATTAATACCCAATTTGATCGAGCTTGCGGCGACAAACGGCTCTTCTTCGTGATATACCCAGGTTTCGCCTCCGGTCAGGCTTTGGTAATAAACGGAGAAGCGTCCTTCGGCATGGCTTTGCAGCAGTTCGGCCACTGCGGCGCCGGCCTCGGCGATCCTGGCCTGGCGTTCAGCCGCTCCGAGCGTCGTTTCGGCAGCCGATGACTGGCCGGCTTCGCTGCTTGCCGTGGTGTTCGCTGCGGAAAGGGTCGTGGTGCCGTCGGAAACGGCTGCCGTATCGGTTGCCATGTCTGACGTGGCCGTGCCGGGCGGCACGGAACTGCCCGATGAAGGTTTTGCTGAAAACAGGCCGGCCAGCTGAGGACCGATGAGAATAAGTAAAGCCGCCAGAACGGCAATAACCGCGATGGTTGATAATACCCGGCGTTGACGGCGTTTATGCCGGCGAACCGAGTGGGTTGACCGGCCGACGGCGCTCATAGAACGATCATATCCATAATCGTTGATGCGCCCGCCTTCATAAGTTGAATGATTTTGGGCCTGCTGGTTTTTTTTCATGGGCTCCTCCATTGATCATAAAAGGGTGCTCTATTCGCGGAAACCGGCTGTTTAAAAGAGGCCGCTGACTTGGCCGGACGCATCGATGTCGATGTTTTCAGCGGCTGGTATTTTGGGCAGGCCGGGCATAATCATGATATCGCCGGTCATGGCGACGACAAAGCCTGCTCCGGCGGCCAGACGGATTTCGCGCACTGTTATCGTAAAATGCTCCGGCCGGCCCAGCTTTGCCGGATCATCCGACAATGAATACTGGGTTTTGGCCATACATACGGGCAGCTCGCCGTAGCCGAGCGCTTCGATCGATGCCAGTTCTTTCGCGGCGGCGGCTGTAAGAACGACATCATCGGCGCCATAGATGCGGCAGGCTATCGTGCGCATCTTTTCGAAAAGCGGCATATCGGCCGGATAAAGCGTGTGAAAATCAGCCGGATGGCTGTCCATTTCAGACAGAAGCGTCCGGGCCAGTTCAATGCCGCCGGCTCCGCCTTGCGTAAAGACTTCGGAACAAGCCAGCGGCACGCCCATCTGCTCGCATAGCGCGGCAATTTGCTTGATTTCAGCCGGCGTATCGCTGGCAAACCGGTTCAGGGCAACGACACAGGGAACGCCGAAAAGCTTGATATTCTCGAGATGCTTGATCAGATTCGGCAGTCCGGCCGCCAAAGCGGTCAGGTTTTCCTGACTTAAGCTGGATTTAGCTGCGCCGCCGTTATATTTGAGCGCCCGGACCGTGGCGACCAAAACGACGGCGTCGGGTTTTAGTCCGCCGGCCCGGCATTTGATGTCGAAAAATTTCTCAGCGCCCAGATCGGCGCCGAAACCGGCTTCGGTAACCAGGATATCACCCAGTTTCAAGCCTAAGCGGGTTGCGCGCAGGCTGTTGCAGCCATGTGCGATATTGGCAAAAGGACCGCCGTGGATTAAAGCGGGAGTCCCTTCCAGCGTTTGAACCAGATTGGGTTTTATGGCCTCCTTAAGCAGGACCGCCAGAGATCCGGCGGCATGCAGATCATCGGCTGTTACCGGCTTGCCTTCATAGGTATAGGCAACGATGACGCGGCTCAGGCGTTGCCGCAAATCGGCCAGATCCGCGGCCAGACAAAGAATAGCCATAATTTCGGATGCGACGCTGATGGCAAACCCGTCTTCGCGTGGCACGCCGTCGGCTTTGCCGCCGAGACCGGCGACTATATGGCGCAGTTCCCGGTCGTTCATATCCAGGCAGCGGCGCCAGACAATGCGCCGGGGATCGATCTGAAGCTTGTTGCCCTGATGAATATGATTGTCCAGCAGTGCCGCCAGTAAATTATTGGCAGCCGTTACGGCGTGAATATCGCCGGTAAAATGCAAATTGATATCTTCCATGGGCAGCACCTGGGCGTAGCCGCCGCCGGCCGCTCCGCCCTTGATCCCGAAAACCGGTCCCAGCGACGGTTCGCGCAAGGCGATAATTGCTTTGTGGCCCAGTTTGCACAGCGCCTGTCCCAAACCGACCGTCGTCGTCGTTTTACCTTCGCCGGCCGGCGTTGGATTGATCGCCGTAACGAGAACCAGTTTTCCGTCTGCCTTGCCGGCCAGCTTTTCTATCAGAGAATCGTTCAACTTGGCTTTATAATGTCCATAAGGCTCCCAATCTTGTTCTGCCAGTCCTAATTGTCCGGCGATTTCCCCGATCGGTTTTATTGGCGCCTGATTGGCAATCTCGATGTCAGATAGCATAAATCATTCCTCCCGGCCGTTTGATCTGCTTAGGCAATATGGTGAAAAAGGCACCACATTTTGAGCAATATGATGAATTATACCACAATAAGTTGTGCCCGTCATTTGACTTTAGTTTATGAAAGTGATACAATTTCACGCATGGGGTTTGGGGGGCTTGAACAGGGAAAATCGGTTGCCGGAGGTGTTGTTCAGATGATTGTGAAAGCGGATCTTGACGTCTGCAGAAAAGGAATGGAAGCCTACGTTGGCAAACGGGTCAAACTCAAATCCAGTGGAGGAAGGAAAAGAACCATTGTCCAGGAAGGCGTGCTTGACAGCTGTTACCCCAATGTTTTCACCGTACGCTGTTCGAAAAAGAATGCTTATCAGGAAATGATCTCATATAGCTACATTGACATTTTGACACGGGTCGTAGAAATTGCCATTGAGCCGGACTTGGAGTGCCGCTGCGAAATGGTTCACTGAAGCCGGTTGACAGCCCACGGGAAACCGTGGGCTTTTTTTAGGAGGAATCATGCAGCGCCTGACCATCGACGCGCCTGCGAAAATCAATTTGTCACTGGATGTCGTCGGCCGCCGCGACGACGGATATCATCTTCTCTCTACGGTCATGCAGAGTCTCGATCTGTCGGATACCCTTTGGTTGGCTTCCTGCCCGGATGCCGGCTCGCTGGTTTTGACCTGCGATTCTGCCGAAATTCCGACCGACCGGCGAAACACGGCCTATCGTGCTGCCGAGCGGTTTATGCAAACGGCTTTTTCACCGGAAGAATTCCGGCCTGGCCTGCAGCTCCATATCCAAAAGAGAATTCCGGCCGCCGCCGGCCTGGCCGGCGGCAGTGCCGACGCCGCCGGCGTTCTTTACGGTTTGTCCCGGTTGTTTCCGGGACGGCTGACCCGGGAGCGCCTTTTTGATCTGGCGGCGGATATCGGTGCGGATGTTCCGTTCTGCCTGCAGGGCGGCACGGTTTTATGCGAAGGCATCGGCGAACGGCTGACTTTATTGCCGGCTTGGACCGGTCTTTCCGTTCTTCTGTGCAAACCGCAGCCGGGATTGTCGACGGCAGCTGTTTTCAGTCAGCTGAAACCGGACAGGCTTGGCCGGCGACCGGATCAGGACCGTGTTCTGAACGCTGTCGGCAAGCAGGATCTCGGTTTGCTGGCCGAAGCGGCGGCCAATGTCCTGGAAACCGTATCGATGGCAATCATGCCGGAACTGACGGTGATACGCTCGCTGCTGACCGCCGCCGGGGCGCAGGTCGTTCTGATGAGCGGCAGCGGGCCGACTGTTTTCGGCCTTTTCAGCAGACCGGAAACATGCGAACAGGCAGCCTGGCAGCTGGCCAGCCGCCTGCCGCCGGAAACTTCAATCTGGCTTGCCAGGACGACGGCTGAAGGGCCGCGTGTAACATCGATCTACAGGGAGCAGTTCTCATGAAACATAAAGCCGTGCACCAGACTCGCGATTATCGCGGCGAACCGAACGAAATAAGCCGGACCGGCGTTAAGCGAAGGCCCGGCAGGCGGAAACGCGCAAGCCGGCTGCCGGCGTTGATTCTGCTTTTGATCCTTGTCCTGGTTTTAGCCGTCGGCCAGCTGTTTCCTGATATATGGAGCGGCCTGTCCGGAAAAATGACCGGATCGGCTTCTTCAAGTACACCGGAAGGGCGGCAGACGAATCCTGTTTCCGAACCGGCAACATCGGTCACAACAACCGAATCCGCCGCTTCGCCAACCGCGACGCCGACACCCGAGCCTTCGCCGGAGGTAAAACCGGATGTATCCGTCACCCTGGCGGCGGTAGGTGATATTATTCTTCATCAAAAAGTTATCGACGGCGGTTTGGTCGGCGGCGGCAGTAAACCGGTTTATGATTTCAATCCTGATTTTCAGTATGTAAAACCGATCATCGCGGCGGCGGATTTAGCCATGGCTAATTACGAAGGCACGCTGGCCGGCCCGCCTTACAGCGGATATCCGTTTTTCTGCGCGCCGGACGCCATTGCCGACGCCTTGTATCAAACCGGTTTTCGGGTAGCCTGGACGGCCAACAACCATACAATCGACAAAGGTTTGGCCGGTGTGATCCGGACTGCCCGGATTTTTCGCGAACGCGGATTCCAGGTGGTCGGCACCAGGCCGGATGAACAACAGCCTGCCGACGGTGTCACGGATGTCAAAGGCATCCAGATCGGCTTGATGGCTTATACTTTTGAAACAACGGGGACGGAAACGCAGAAAACATTGAACGGTAATCCGATGCCGGCTGCGGCCGATCCGCTGATCGATTCCTTTAATCCGAACCGGGATGGCGCGTTCGAACGGGATCTTGCCGTTATTCTGGAGCGTGCCGAAGCCTTGCGCAGCCAGGGAGCCGAGCTGATCTGCCTGTCCCTGCACTGGGGCATAGAATACCAGACAAAAAGCAACGCTTTTCAGCGCCAGATGGCGCAGCGCCTGGCAGATGCCGGTATTGAACTGATTATCGGCCATCATCCGCATGTCCTGCAAGAGATCGATGTTCTGACTTCGGCAACGACCGGCCGGCCGACGCTGGTTTTTTACTCGCTCAGCAATTTTCTCCATAACATGGATTACGAAACACACGGATCTGAAGGCCACGCGCAGGATGCCGTCATCGCCAGGATAAAAATCACCCGCCGCGGGGGGGTGGTCGGCATTGCCGGTGCGGAATATATTCCGACATATGTTGTACGAGTCGCCAAGGGAGATCAGCTGCAGCATCTGATCGTGCCTGTCTTAAGCGGTTTGGCTGATCCGGCGGCTTATCAGACAACAGCCCGGGAAATGACGGCGGCCAGAAACCGGATCACGGAAGTACTCGGCAGTTCCCGGGGCAATGAGATCATTCCGGTCCGGGAAACAGACGGCAGTGGTGCGGGTTGACATTTACTGTTCCGGGCTTGTATAATCTTATCGCTATTGTTCTGATATCTGTGGAGGTGTTTACATATGAAAATGACTTACCAGCCCAAGAAAAAACAAAGGTCCAGAGAGCATGGTTTCCGGAAACGCATGCGCACAGCGTCAGGCCGGGATATACTCAGAAGGCGGAGACTGAGAGGCAGGAAGCAGCTGACCGCTTGAAGACCGCAGACCCTGTGGTCTTCTTTTTTCGCTGTCTGACCGGACCGGTTTCCGGGAAGGGAAATTACTTGGCATGAAGCAGACAAAACCGCTGCGCATGAATTATGAATTTTCCCGCGTCTATCATAAGGGGCGTTATTTATCCGGGCGCTATGTTGTCCTGCATTATTTGCGGCGCAACAGCACGAGCAATCGGCTGGGCGTCACGGCAAGCCGGAAGATCAGCGGCAGCGTCGGCCGCAACCGGATCAAACGCCTGCTGCGGGAAAGTTACCGCCAGATAGAAAATCAGCTGGCGACAGGCTATGACCTGATCCTGGTCGGCCGCGAAACCGATGAGCCCCTGAACCTGAAACTGGTTTTACCTGAAGTAGTCCGCCTGCTGCAGCGGGCCGGTTTGCGGCGGCAGCCGCCGGAACCGAATCCGCCCGACGGATCCGGTTCGCCGATTGGACGGACCGGTTCGGAGCCGCTCTCATGATCAGGCGCGTCATGATTCGCATGATTCGCTGGTATCAGCGCAATCTCTCCCCGACATTGGGCGGCTGTTGTAAATATTTGCCGACCTGCTCACAATATGCTATTGAAGCTATTGAACAGTATGGTCCCCTTCGCGGCGGTATAATGGCGCTTTGGCGCATCCTGCGCTGCAATCCGTTTAGCCGGGGCGGTTATGATCCGGTTCGCTGATCGTTCTGATATCAGTCCAGGCTGATTGTCTTCATGAAGCCGCCGACTGATGCCGGCCTTGCGGGGCCGTAAAAAAAGGAGTACCCGAACATGAATCTGGCTGTCGTCTCTCTCGATCTGCTCGAGCCCCTGTATATCGCCTTTGGCTGGGTGATGCGGGTTTTATATGACCTGACCGGCAATTTCGGCGTGGTTATCATTATTTTTACGGTTTTGCTGCGCGGCCTGATGATTCCGCTGGGGATCAATCAGCAGAAGAGCAGCATCAAACAGCAGGCTCTGCAGGGGGAGATCGCCGAGATACAAAGGCTTTATCCCGATGATAAAGCCAAGCAAAGCCAGCTGCAGATGGAACTCTACAAAAAGCACGGGGCATCGCCCTTGTCCGGCTGCTTGCCCGCCATCCTGCAATTGGTCATCATCTGGCCGATTTTCCGGATCATCCAGGCGCCGCTGATTCATGTCATGAATGTCACAAAAGAGAACATTCAGGCTATCGGCGATTTCCTCTTCAATCTGAAAAACGCGGCCGGCAATCCGCTGATTGACGAGATGACGAAAAACCGCGTGATTACGGACAACATTCCGCTGATTAACACACTGAACGGCAATTCGGCAGCTATGGCCGATGTCGTGAATACCGGCAAACTTCAGCTGAATCAATTGATCGACCTGAATTTTCTGGGAATGAATCTGGGATTGAAGCCCAGTTACGACCCGAGCGTCATATTCGGCGCCGAGACCTGGAAATTATACCTGCCTCTGCTGATCATTCCGCTGCTGGTTGTTCTGACAACCCTGGTGCAGATGAGAATTACGCGGCTGACCATGCCAAACCGCAAAAAGAGGGCCGAGGACAAGGAACGCGAGAAAGTCAATCCGGCGCGCGCCGGCCAGACACCGGAAGACAAATCGGAATCCATGATGAAGAGCATGAACATCATTATGCCGATTTTCATGCTGGTTACAACCTTCTCCATGCCGGCTTCCATGGGCTTATACTGGATTATCGGCAATATTATGATGATTTTGCAGTCGGTATTGATCTATTACCTTTTTACCAAGAAAATGGAACAAGCCGGCAACGAGCAGAACGCAAACAAGAATAAAGACACAGCATTAACGACAGAAACGCCGACGGTTCAGCACTGAACCTGCGGTTTCGGTCCAGGAGGTGTTTTAATGCCCATTTCGATTGAGAAAACCGGAAAGACCGTTCAGCAAGCTATCAACGACGCGCTGGAGGAACTCGG
Source organism: uncultured Oscillospiraceae bacterium (assembly GCA_964427795.1). Classification (GTDB taxonomy): domain Bacteria; phylum Bacillota; class Clostridia; order Saccharofermentanales; family UBA5734; genus JAYFQE01. Next base: position 12,339 of record CAYRWC010000020.1, read on the forward strand.
TCTGACAGACGACGATGTCGTTATCGAAGTCCTTGACGAAGGCGATAACGGCGGATTGCTCGGATTAGGCCGCCGACCGGCCAAAGTGCGTGTTACGGCCGATGATCAGTCGGAAACACCCGGCGATGAAGGCTTGCCTGCCAATGAGTATTATGGCGACGACGACGAATATGCCGGCGATCCGGAAACCCCTGAAGAAGCTGAAACGGCATCTTATGTGGCCGCTATCCTGTCGGGGATCGGCATACACGGCAAAATCAGCTCTTTCCGTGACGGCGATACCTTGCATATCGAAGTTAACGGCCGCGATTGCGGAGCCGCCATCGGACGCCACGGCGAAACGCTGGAAGCTATCCAATATCTGGCGTCGCTGGTCGCGAATAAATACAGTGAGGAACGGATCAGAGTCATCGTTGATATCGGCGGTTATCGCCGCCGCCGCGAGAATACGCTGATCAATCTGGCTGAAAGAACTGCCGATAAGGTTCTAAATTCCGGACACAGCATTAATCTGGAACCCATGAACCCGGCGGAACGCCGCATCATCCATTCGACCTTGCAAGATTTTCCCGGCGTGACGACCTACAGCGAAGGCGAAGAGCCTGAGCGCCATGTCGTAATAGCGCCGGTCCAGGAGCAGTAACCTGCGGTCTAAATGATGAACGGCAAAGTCGACAAGCATGCTTTGCGGTTCCCGGGTGGATAAGGCCTGTGAACCGCTTTTGCTATTTCAAGGGAGCTGCAGCAGATATGTCCTTTAATTCTTCCGGTGATAAACCAGAATACCAGCATTACGGCGCTGTCTGCGCTGCCACCGCCACGCCTCCCGGCCAGAGCGGGCTGGCGGTGATCCGCCTTTCCGGGCCGTGCTGCGCCGAAGCAGCGGCACGGATCTTCAAACCGGCAGGCGGTTTCCCGCCGGTAACGGAAATGGCCGGATACACCTGCGCGTTGGGGTATATTATTGATCCGGCCGATCAAAAGGTTGTGGATCAGGTTATTTTGACACGATTTATCGCGCCGCATTCATACACCGGCGAAGATGTGATCGAGTTATCATGTCATGGCGGATCCGCGGTCAAGCAGACCCTCTTGCGAATCCTGTTCGATATGGGCGTCAAGCCGGCTCAGCCCGGTGAATTTACGCGGCGCGCTTTTATGCACGGCAAGATGGATTTGGTTCAGGCGGAAGCGGTCATGGATTTGATCCAGGCCGGCGCCGAGCGGAGCGCGCAAGTTGCCGCCGGACAGCTGCGCGGCACGATTTCCCGGCAGGTCAGGAAACACGCCGACGAATTATACCGGCTGCTGGCGCAAATAGAATTGATTCTTGAATATCCCGAGCATGAAGACACCTCCGCGGCGATTCGGCCGCTGGCCGGACAATTGGCCGCCCAGGCCCGTACGCTGCAGGAATGGGCCGATAGCTTTAATCAAGGCCGCTTCCTGCGCGAAGGCATGACTGTTGTGATTGCCGGACGGCCCAATGTCGGAAAATCCTCGCTCCTGAACGCGCTGGCGGGGCATGAGCGGGCTATTGTTACAGCTATCCCGGGCACCACGCGGGATACGGTTGAAGAAACCATCGATCTGGCCGGATTGCCTGTGCGTCTGATCGATACGGCCGGTTTGCGTGAAACCGGCGATCCGATCGAAAAGATCGGTGTCAGCCGGACTAAAGAAGCCGTGCGGGACGCCGATCTGGTTTTCTGGATGCTGTCGCCGCCCATGCCGGATCTCGAAGCCGAAATCGAAGCTATGAAAACAGCCGGCTGCCGGACGGTCATTCCGCTGATAGGCAAAGAAGATCTGGCCGATAGCGCGCAATGGCGGGAAAAAATACAAGGACTTCTGCCGGAAGGGACCTTCTTGACTTGCTCTGCCCGTACCGGCGAGGGGCTGGAGCAGATTCGGCGGACGATCCTTGCCTATTATGAACAATCCGGATCGGCAGCCAGCGATGAACAATTGATAACCAGCAGCCGGCACAAAGCCTGCCTCGACAGGGCGGCCGGCTGCGTGTGCCAGAGTGCCGACGCTTTGTCGGCCGGGATGCCGCTGGATATTGTCGCGTCGCTGCTGCGCGGCGCTTTGGACGCTTTGGCGGAATTAACCGGCGACGCCGTCAGTGATGAATTGATCCAAACCATCTTTTCCCGCTTCTGCGTCGGCAAATAACCGGCCGGATCAACACGGGCGATAAACAGGGGGAATCAGAATGACCAGCCTGAAGCAGGCTTTGGAATGCCGCGGCGCTTTTATTGCCGGCGATTATGATGTGATTGTAATCGGAGCCGGCCACGCCGGCTGCGAGGCCGCGTTGGCGGCCGCCAGACTGGGCCGGCGGACGCTGCTTCTGGCCATGAATCTGGATTCGGTTGCCAACATGCCCTGCAATCCCAATATAGGCGGTACCGCCAAAGGTCAGCTTGTCCGTGAAATTGACGCTCTGGGCGGCGAAATGGGACGTGCCGCCGACCGGGCTATGCTGCAATTTCGCATGCTGAATGCTTCGAAGGGGCCGGCGGTTCTTTCGCCGCGCGCCCAGATCGATCGCCGCCGTTACCAGGTTCTGATGAAGCAGACCCTGGAGCAGCAGCCTGGATTATCCTTGCGCCAAGGCGAAGCCGTCGAACTGCTCAGCGAACCGAACGGCGAACCGAATAACGGCAAACCTTGCATATGCGGCGTCCGTTTGCGTACCTCGGCTGTCTATACCTGCCGGGCGGCTGTCGTTTCGACCGGCACATATCTGGAAGGCCGGATTATCATTGGCGATTGCCAATACAGCGGCGGCCCCGATAATCAATTCGCCGCTCACGGCTTGTCGGATTCACTGCGGGAATTGAATCTGCCGGTTCAACGTTTTAAAACCGGTACACCGACTCGCATTAACCGCCTGAGCGTCGATTTCAGCACGCTTGAATTACAGACCGGCGATCAGCATGTCGTTCCGTTTTCCTATGAACATGAGGACCGGGATCTTTTTTGCCGGCAGGAACAAATGCCCTGCTGGCTGACCTGGACAACGCCGGAAACGCGCCGGCTGGTCAAGGAAAATCTGCATCGGTCTCCGCTTTACAGCGGGGTTATCGAAGGCATCGGCCCGCGTTATTGTCCCTCGATCGAAGATAAATTCGTCAAATTTCCCGATAAAGAACGCCATCAGGTTTTTATCGAACCGATGGGCCGCGAAACTGAGGAAATGTATCTTTCGGGGATGTCCAGCAGCATGCCCGAGGATGTGCAGCTGAAAATGGTCCGCTCTTTACCCGGCCTTGCCGACGCTCAGATTATGCGCAGCGCTTATGCCATCGAATACGACTGCCTGGATCCGACTTGCCTGAAACCGTCGCTGGAAACGCAAACAATAGCCGGTTTGTTTTGCGCCGGTCAGATCAACGGTTCCTCCGGTTACGAAGAAGCGGCGGCGCAGGGTTTGGTGGCCGGCATCAATGCCGCGCGTTTCCTGGCCGGCAGCCGGCCGATGATCATCGATCGTTCCCAAGCCTACATCGGCGTTCTGGTTGATGATCTGGTAACCAAGGGAACAACGGAACCATACCGCATGATGACGGCCCGGGCCGAATACCGGCTTATGCTGCGTCAGGATAATGCCGATGCCCGTCTGACCCCGCTGGGCCGAGACATCGGCTTGATCGGGCCGGAACGCTGGCAGGCGTTCGAAATGAAGCAGCAGCATATCCAGGAAGAATTGGATCGCTGCCGCTCTGTCCGCATAAAACCTTCGACCCTGGCCGATACGATCTTTGCCGCACAAAACAGCACACCCATCAAACAGCCCGCACTTTTGGCAGAGCTTTTGAAACGGCCGGAACTGCATTATGCCGATTTGGCGCCGCTCGATGAACAGCGGCCTGCATTAACGCCGGCCGAGCAATATTCGGTTGAAGTCCAATTAAAATACGAGGGCTACATCCGTCTGGAAGAAGAGCGTATCCGTCAATTCCGCAAGACAGAACGGCGTTTGCTGCCGGAACATATCGACTACAGCCAGATCGGCGGTTTGCGGTTGGAAGCGCGGCAGAAGCTCAATCGTCTGCGTCCGTCGTCCGTCGGCCAAGCCGGCCGTATATCGGGTGTATCACCGGCCGATATCTCCGTTTTGCTGGTTTATCTGCAAACCATGGAGAGCCGGCCCGAACAAGGAGATGCCAGGCATGACTGAAACGCCTTTGTCCTGGTCCGGCTGGCTGGATGAAATCAGCCGCAGAATCGGCCGCCCTTTTACCTCTTTGGTAAACGGGCAATTGACAACCTATATCGAGCTTTTGCGGACCTGGAATGCCCAAATGAACTTGACGGCTATTCTCGACGATGAAGGCATAGCCGTCCGTCATGTGCTGGATTCGCTGGTTTTGCTGCCCGTTATCGAATCATGGGAGCAAAACGGTTCGGGCAAACCGCTGCGTCTGATCGACGTGGGGACCGGAGCAGGATTCCCCGGCATGCCCTTGAAGATAATCCGGCCGGACTGGCAGGTCACCTTGCTGGACTCGCTGGCAAAGCGGCTGCACTTTCTGGATGCTGTCATCCGGAATCTGAATCTTGAAGATATTCGAACCTGGCACGACCGAGCCGAGGACGGGGCCCGTCGTCGGGAACTGCGGGAAAATTTTGATATCGCCGTTGCCCGCGCTGTCGCGGCTTTGCCGGTGCTATGCGAGTATTGCCTGCCTTATGTCCGGGTCGGCGGATTTTTTATTGCCATGAAGGGCAATCTGGAACCAGAATGG
>CAYRWC010000021.1:0-16902 GCA_964427795.1 uncultured Oscillospiraceae bacterium
CCTTCTGCCATTCCGGGCTCATGCCCTCAAAACGTTCGCTCAAAACATCAGCGCCGCGTTCAACATTATATCCGATGTCATGCTGTCCTAATAAAGACGCGCCGATTGAAACACCGCGGGATAATCCGCGAAACAAGCCGGACTTCCGGTGAGTTGTCGATTCGATAAAACTGGAGCGAAAGCCGTCCTGGCATTTGTCACAATAGAAAGTAAACTGAAAACCAGCTTCCGTGCTGTTATCTTCATAATTGCGGGTAAAGGATTTCAACATATCATGGCCTCCCTGTTTAATATCGTGCTATTTAAGCTTTTTACCACATGCCGTACACCGAGTCAAATCGAAAAACTGCATTTCGCCGCACCGTTTATTCTGGCACTGAATCAATAAGCTGGCGCCACATCGCTCACAACGGTCGCCGGCAAAAGTGTTCGATTTGCACGCGGGACAGATAACCCGCAGAGAACGTCCGCAGCCGCCACATACCTGATCGCCGGGCATGATCTCCTTAAGGCAGGACGGGCAGCGCCAGGCCAAAGGGCTGTGGCTGCCGCAGCCGGGGCACATCCGGACATCCGGATCGACCAAACGGCCACAATGAATGCAAGCTTTTTTATAGGTTGCCATCGATTATACTCCTTTCGCCACAAGATGCCGCAGCTGATCCCGCCAGCCGGATAAACCGCGATGGATAATCCGGCCAAGATATTGATCCCTTAGCGTCGATAACGCAGGACAAAACCGCAAAGCCGCTAAATCTCTTTGCCGTTCCGGCTTGGCTAAATCCGCCGCAGATAGATAGATTGCTTCCCGGCGGAAATCAACCGCCTCCAAAGCCAGATTTAAATCGCGCCAAACGAACGGCCAGGCAGATGGCTCCGGCGGACAGCCGAAGATATAAGTAGCCTGCGCCAGCGGCTGTGAAGCGATGACCTCGAGAGCTGCCGCTGTCCGAGCGTTTGACCGGATGGGAACAATCAGCCAGAATGCCGGCAGAAGTAAGGGTTCCTGACCGGGATCATCGGTCCCGCCGGTATCTGCCGGCGGCAGTTCCTGTATGGCCGGCGCCGCCGCGTGATCCGGCGACAAACCGGCCAGAGCATCAGTCGCCTGTTCGCGCCGGATACCGATGATCGGACGGCCGCAGCCCGCAGCCTGCGCCTGTTCGGCCAGTTCGCCATAATAGCCGTCCGGCGACCATTGACGTAAAATTTTATCCAAAATCGGCATCAAGCCCGGACAAACCTGGTCTATAGCAGCCGGATCGGCTGCGCGGCCTTCACGAAGCAGCCAGGCGGCCGCCGTCAGGTTATGGTTGTCCGGTCCAGAAAATACCTTATTTACCGCTCCGCAAGCCGTGGTAATCTGACGCAGAAGATCAAGCGCCCGATCTGTCTGACGCTGCAAAGCCTGAGACAACGCTAAGGCAAAAGCGTCCTGATCATGTCCAAGCCGGCGGATCGTCCATTGATCATTCTGCTGTGTCACCAGGCGGATTTGCCAGGATGAAGGCTCAACCACATCAATCAAACAAAGAGGCACGCGTCTGATCATTCCGTTTTGCGGGAAAACCATCAGGCTGGAATCATAAAGGCAAAATCGCGTTGTCCCCTGATCATTATGCTCCGCCATCCCATGATCTGCCGGCCGGCCGCTTTGATAAATGTAATCGCCTTTTACTTCCAGCAAACATGGTTCATCAAGATATAAAGCCTGCCCGACAAAATGATTCCATGCGGAAAAAGCTTGAAAAATAAAAGCTTCATAATCAAAACCCAACTGGGAAAAAATAAGATCCGATCCCGCGGCTGTCCGCAGCCGCAATTGATAAGAACCGGCTTCGAGTGAAAGGACCTCCATAAAGGAAAGTTTATGGTTGCGGCCGGTCATTTCCTGCCAGACAAATCCGTCAGGCTGAACGATAACTTGTATCGAATCATTTTGCCTGATCATTTTCAAGCCGTTGAATTCCTGAAGGCGTACTGAACGAAAAAGCATAGGGCCAGCCATCTGTCAACCTCCGGTTCATTATCATCCTCTGGCTTAAATTGATTTTATCATATAACGCCGGCGGACGTCTATGATCCGGTTTGCATAGAGCCGGCAGCCGACCTTTTTAAGATGAAATGATTCACCGCTTTTTTAACCAGCAAGATTAAAAGCAGAGTCGCCACACCGGTCAATACGATTGTGCCGCCGGGTTTTAACCGGGCATAATACGAAATAAACAAGCCTGATAAGGTAAACAGCAAGGCAAAAGCAATAGCATAAAAGACAGTTTGTTTATAACTCCGCCCGATTTGCATCGCGCAGGCCACCGGAACAACCATCAGCGATGAAACGATCAGTACGCCGACCGTACGTGCGGCAATCGAAATCGTCGCCGCCGTCATTAAAGTAAAGATTAAATTGATCGTCTTGATCGGAATACCGTTCAGCTGAGCCGCCTGCTCATCAAATGCGATGAAAAATAGTTCTTTATAAAGTAAAATAAAAGTCAGCAAAACGACAATGCTGATGGTCAAGACCATAATCAACTCAAAATCGCTGATAGCCACGATACTGCCGAACAGAAAGCTGTTAAAATTTGCCGAGTTCTGGACAAAGCCGGATAAGACGCCGGCCAGGCCAATCCCGGCCGACATAATAATGGCGATGGACAATTCGGCATAATGAGGCATCTTTTTGCGTATTCCTTCAATGCCCAGCGCGGCGATAATGCAAGCCACAACCGCGCCGATAATCGGATTAAAGCCCAGGATCAGGCCGGCTGCGACACCGGCCAGCGAAGTATGTGACAAGGCGTCGCCGATCATCGACAGTCTTTTTAAGACAATAATCATCCCGATACAGGGAATGATCAGCGCCAATAACGCGCCTACAATGAAGGCTTTCTGCATAAATTCATAAGTAAATATCGATAAATCGATCATTGCGTTCCACCCTCTTCACGGTCTGTTGATGATCTCGCCGAGCCCGGCGGGATGCTTATGACGATGCCCCAATTCATCAGTTAGCTGATCCTGGTTCAATTCGATCAACGAACCGTTATCCAGACAAAGAACCCGGTTCAGGAACGGAGCGGCACGGTCCAGATCATGCGTAACCATGACGAGGGTCAAACCGGTATCCTGATTCAATTTTTTTAATAATTCAAATAAGCTGATGACCGATCGGGCATCAATGCCTGTAGTCGGTTCATCCAGCAGCATCAGCTTCGGCCGGGTCACCAGAACGCGGGCCAGCATGACCCGCTGCTGTTGACCGCCCGACATTTGGCTGATCAGCCGGTTGGCCAGGTGTTCTGCGCCTACCAATGCCAATGCTTCACGAACCTGTTCACGCTGTTTCTTGCCGGGGAAGCGTAAAAGGCCTAATTGTGTGCACAAGCCGGCCTGAACCACCTCAAAAGCTGTAGCCGGGAAATATTGTCCGGTCCAGGTCTGTCCTTGCGGAACATAACCGACTGCAGGCCAATGATGAAATTCGCCGACATCCTCGCCCAGTAAATGAATAGTCCCGCCGGCCGGCGTCAGAAGGCCGAGAATCAATTTCAACAAAGTGCTCTTTCCCGTGCCGTTGGCGCCGATAATGCCGACAAAATCACCGGCCCGGACCGTAAAGCCCACATTGGCGAAAATTAAATTCTGCGCATAACCAAAACTCAATTGTTCAATATCCAAGACCGATTCCATTCTTTACCAACTTTCAGAGACGCTCAAAAAGTATCAATTGATTGTGATTTTATGACCGCGTATCAAGGTTTGGCCAGGCGCTATCGATAAAATACCGCGCTTATGCTCCAGGCACGAATCGCTGTCCGTATAATCCGGCAAGCCGCACCAGGGTTCTATGCAGAGATACGGCGCGCCGACTTTAGTCCAGAGGCCTAACGACGGGAATCCGGGGAAATCGACACGGACGCGGCGTTTTCCTGATTCATGAACCAAGGTGACCGCCCTTGACCGGAGCGAAGCAAAGACCAAGGCGTCGATTTCAAACCAGTGTGGATGCAAAGGCAAACGATAATCCGCTTCAACCACGGGAATAGTCTCCGAGGTCAGCAAATTGCCGTCAAGCATCGTGCTTCTCAGCGTTTCCGTCTGCTCAAATTCAAGATGATAGCTTTCAATTCCTTCCGGACAGGCATAACCCTCATGCGCGCCTATGGAACAATAAAGCGTTTCCCGAGCCGGATTTGCGATTTGATAATCAATCTGTATCTGATTTCCAGTCAGCCGGTAAGTCAATTGTAAAGCAAAATCAAAGGGATATTGCTGCCGGAATTCCGGCTTGGATTCAAGTAAAAATTGAACACAAGTTTTGCTTTCCTGTGTTGATTTAAATTCCTGTTTTCGGGCAAATCCGTGTTTTGCCAAAGAATAAACCTCTGTGCCGTTCTTGAATTGATCATCTTTCAGACCACCGACAATCGGAAATAAAATCGGAGCCCGTGATTTCCAGAATCGGGCGTCGCCCTGCCACAGGTACTCAACGCCGGCGGCATCTCTGATGCTGGCCAATTCGGCGCCAAGTGTATCGATATCAACCGTTAGATACTCATTTTGCAGTGTCAGTCTGGTCATCGTCCATTTCCTCCTTGCAGTAGACTTGATTATCCGCTGTTTTGCTCATGTTCTTGATCATGCCGAACCGGTGTTGAAATGCGTCCCCGGGCTTGCCGCGGATGACCAAATCTTCACCGTGTCCGCCTAATCCGGCGATCAATAATTCACCGGCATATCCTATTATCCCTTCAATATGCTCCACTTGTCCGTTTTGCCAGGAGAAAGAAAGCTCATGCCCGCCGGGTACGCGCAGCCCTTCGAGCCTTCCGGTTTTCCATTTCGGCGGCAGAGCCCGCAGCAGATGCAGCCGGTCATTCCAGAACTGAGCCAAGCTTTCCAGAACAGCAGCGACGGCGCCGAAATTGCCGTCGATCTGGAAAATACGCGGCGGATGAAGATCCAGTAAAGACACGGTCGCAAAATCCTTGATCAATCCGTTGAGATGCTCCCAAACTTGATCGCCGTCGCCGATTCGCGCCGAGAGGCAGGCAACCCAAGCCCGGCTCCAGCCTGTATGGCCGCCGCCGCGTTCCAGCCGGTCATGCAGAGAACGGATTGCCGCCGCATATTGCGCCGGGCGTTCGTTCGGATTAAAGAGGTCGGATGGATATAAACCATATAAATGAGATAAATGGCGGTGTCCGGGTTCTACTTCTTCCCGTTCGCAATCCCATTCCAGCAGCCGGCCGTCCGAACCGATCCGGAAATCCGGCAGATGATCCTGCATATCCTGCCATCGGTCCCTGTCGTCCGCGTCGATCTGCAGAAGATCCGCCGACCGGATGGCATATCCCAAAGCGTCATAAGCAAGCTGTACATCCATGGCCGATGAAATGCCGATACTGACAGGGAAATGGCCGGTTCCGTTAAACCGATTTTCCGGTGACTGGCTGGGCATAATTTGGTAAATACCCTGCTCATCCCTAACCAGATAATCCTCATAAAAGCGGGCAATTTCCTGAAAAAACGGATAAGCCCGCCGCCGCAGGAAATCCCGATCGCCGGTATAAAGGTAATGCCACCAAAAATGCTGCGCTATCCATGGCGCCGCGCCGATCCAGACAGCCCAGCCATACGATTCCGGTGTCGCCCGGCCCCAGGCATCGGTTTGCAGGGGAAGTAAGACGCCGCGGCAACCGTACAGATCCCGGGCGGCCTTACGGGCATGGAGCAAAAACCGTTCTACATAACGAAAAAGCGCTTCCGTGCACTCGGACAAACCGGCCGGTTCCGTCAGCCAGTAATTCATTTGCAGATTGATATCGAAATGATAATCGCACTCCCAGGGCGGATGAATGCTATCGTTCCACTTGCCTTGCAAATTAGCCGGCAGTTCGCCGCAAATCGATGAAGCGATCATCAGATAACGTCCGTAATGGAAATATAGCCACGGCAGGGCATCATCTGTACCGCCTGCTTTGACGGCGGCAATCCGTTCTCCTGTTGATGCCGGGTTGTCCGGAATATCGACATGCAGGGCCAGCCGCTCCATTATCGCCGCATATTTACGCCGATGCGACGCCAGCATTTCCGGCCATATGAAAGGGCCGGTTACAGGATAAGCGGCCAATTCCTCGGCGATACCCCGCACTGATGTCGCAATATTGATGACAACCGTCAGTTCGCCGGCTTGATTGATCGTGATTTTCTGGCCGTCAGTCGATACGGCGCCGTCTGTTTCCAGGCGGATGGCAATTCGGTAAGCGATGCCACCGCGAAATTGACATTGATAATCGATCCCTGTCCGGCTGACCTGACAGGATTCTTCGGCATCCGGATCGGCAGCCCGATCAAAATACAGCCGTCCGGAAAAATTTCCAGCCCAATGTCCGATAATCAAGTTCAACTCCGGATGAACAATAAAATCGGTACGGACTTCACCGCCTGCGGTTTCACGGTTGACACCGGCTATGCCATGTGTCAGATCCAGATCCCGCCGCACATAGTTTTCTACCTGATCTATAGCAAAATGCAGATGGCCGGCCGGCTGATAAGCATCGACCCGATTCGGCAGCTGCGATATGCCGCCGCGGCCGCCGAAAACAGTATTGGCTATACCGGCAGCCGCAAAAAAATCTCCGGATTTCAACAAGCTTCGAACCGGTTCAAGCCATTCGGCAGCGGCAGCATTATCACGGTTCCGGTATAAGCCGCGCCAGAGCCACTCGTGATTAAGCGCCAGAATATCTTGCTGTTCATCGCCGAAAACCATGGCAGCCAGCCGGCCGTTGCCGACAGGCAGGCCTTCCATCCATTCGGTTGCCGGTTCCCGATACCATAAGACCTGTTCCATCTGTTCTTCCTCCTCCATACCTCTAAACAACAGAATAGGCTTATATAACCGGTTTCGTCAATGAGCAGCCATGAATTGACGGTTAAAAGCGAAAGTCTCGCTGACCGGTCTTTATCGCCGTTATATGATCTTCAGCCGCCGACCGCACCCGGAGGTTGGGAATACGGGATAATTCGGCCTGTATAATCCGCTCGCCGTCATGACAGGTTGCCGGTGAAGCATAGTCCTGTAAATATTCCTGTAAAGTCATTAAAGCATTTGGCTGACAACAGTTGGCAATCTGACCCGCTTTGACCAGTTTCATAAAGCGGTCGCCGGTTCTTCCTTCACGATAACATGCCGTGCAAAAACTGGGGATATAGCCTAATTGAATCAGCCAATCCACGATTTCATCCAGAGGCCGGGTGTCGTTGACATCAAATTGGGCCGAATTATCTTCCGGATCCTCACGTTCGGCATAACCGCCTACGCTGGTGCTCGAGCCGCCGCTGATCTGGGATATGCCCAAATCCAGCACGCGTTCGCGAACAGCTTTCGATTCGCGGGTTGACACAATCATGCCGGTATAAGGAACCGCGATACGCAGAACCGCCACAATTTTAGCAAAGACATCATCAGATATCGCATTGGCAAAATTTGCCGGATCAATATCGTCTGCAGGCCTGATACGCGGAACGCTGATTGTATGCGGTCCAACACCGAAGGCTGCCTCCAGATGCTCCGCGTGCATCAACAAGCCGACAAAATCATACCGGTATAAATTCAAGCCGAAAAGCACGCCGATACCGACATCGTCGATGCCGCCGGCCATGGCGCGGTCCATTGCCTCGGTGTGATAGGCATAATCATGCTTGGGGCCGGCCGGATGCAGCACTTCATAGCTCTTCTTGTTATAAGTTTCCTGGAACAGGATATAAGTTCCGATGCCGGCATCTTTCAATCGCCGGTAATTCTCCGTTGTCGTCGCCGCGATATTGACATTGACCCGGCGGATAGCGCCGTTCTTATGTTTAATGCTGTAAACGGTACGAATACATTCCAATATATATTCAATCGGATTATTGACCGGATCTTCGCCGCTTTCCAGCGCCAGCCGCTTATGCCCCATATCCTGCAATGCCGTTACTTCGCGGACAATATCTTCTTGTGTCAGCTTTTTGCGGGAAATCGATTTATTCATATGATGATATGGGCAATAAACACAGCTGTTCACGCAGTAATTGGATAAATAGAGCGGCGCAAACATGACAATACGATTGCCGTAAAATTTTTGCTTGATCTCCCGTGCCAAATGCATCATCTTCTCATTGAGATCAGGCAAATCACACTCCAGCAAAACAGCCGCTTCCCGGTGTGTCAGTCCCCGGCAAATCCTGGCTTTATCCAAAAGACTCTCGATTAAGGAACGATTTTGTTTATTTTTCGCAGCATAATCGAGGGTTTCCAAAACCTCCTCATCAAGAATAAAATCTGTTGCCCGGGATGATTTACAATAATCCATTTTCATTCTCCTCACATCATTTTGTCGTTTCGTCTGTTTTATCGTTATACCGGCGGTCAGGCCGGAATATAATCGCCACGGTCGACCGTAAGTTCATAGCCGATTCCATTCAGGCGGTTCTGCAAACACTGACGGCACTCAGCCGCTTCCTCGCCTGTGCATATTTTATGATCATACAGAGCATACTTTTTTCTGACGCCGACCGGCGACAGATTAGGCATCACGACATTGGCGCCGGCTAAAATACCTTTTTCCCGGCCTTGCGGATCCAAGGTGCCCAGAGCGGTCGTTGCCGGTAATAAAGCCCGCGGCATCATCAGGCGCAGAATAGCCATGAGCTTCAATGTCTGATCGACACGGCCCGGCAATTCATCAGCCAAAGGAGTGTCGCGATGCGGTATAAAAGGACCGATGCCGATCATTTGCGGTTCCAATTCCCTGATCAGCTGCAGGTCTTTAAGAAGGCAGCCGGTTGTCTGTCCCGGCGAACCAACCATGAATCCGGATCCTACCTGATAACCAAGCGCTTTTAAATCCTTAAGGCAGCGCCGGCGATTGGCAGCTGTCTGAACAGACGGATGAAGGCTCCGGTAATGAAGTTCATCTGCCGTTTCATGTCGTAAAAGATATCGGTCGGCACCGGCTTCGCGTAAACTGCGATAGGCTTCAAAATCTTTTTCACCGACAGATAATGTGACCGCGCAATCGGAATAGCCGCGTTTGATGCTCCGGACCAAATCAGACAGGATCGGCACCGTATAATAGGGATCCTCGCCGCCTTGCAGAACAAAAGTGCGAAAGCCCAGCCGATAACCCTGATCACAGCATGACAGAATTTCATCCTTAGTCAGACGGTAGCGTTCCGCCCGGCGGTTGCTGCGCCGAATGCCGCAATAATAGCAATCATTCCGGCAGTAATTGGTGAACTCGATTAGACCGCGCGTATAAATTCGCCGTCCAAAATGTTGCTGTGCTACACTGCGGGCTCTGGAAAACAGAGCTTCAGACAAATCCGGTTGATCGGAATCGATCAGAAAAGCCATATCCGAATCGGGCAGTATTCTATCTCGCTCTAATTGATTCAGCAAACCGACGAAATGCTCCATCATTTATCCTCAATTGCCGATTGCTCTGTTTTTTCCGAAGGCGTTTTTGCATAGACGGTTTTTATACTCAACGCCGGCAGCATACCCAATTTACCCGACAATGCGCTGATGATATTACCAGGCGCATCGATAAAAACGCTGATCACCGAAACCTGGCGTTTCGGATAGGGTATCCCCATACGGCCGACAATGTAAGATCCGTATTCGTGAAGAATCGCATTCATTTTTTCTGCCGACTCGGTATCCTCAACAATAATGCCAATTAAAGCAATTCGGTTTTCCATATTCCGGTCTGCCCTCCTCTTTTATACTAAAAAAGCCTGCGTCTGATGGTCAGGCGCAGGCTGGATCCGTTCAATATCTGAAGTGGCTTTTCGGCACACACAACATTGAAATCCTTATGCTCTCGCCTTCGCATTTGGGGCAATCCCGCCTGCCGTCAGAACGATTCGTGCTGTTTCGCCATGATTCCGGATGATGTAATAGAAAAGCCAATAACCCGGATCAATGACGATCGGTTTGGTTTGCCTTCAGAATCTGAATAAACAGCGTTCGTAGGGTTTACCGAAACACAAAAATAAAATAACATATGAAATCCGAAAAAGCAAACAACCTACAATAATAAAAAGCGCTTAGGGTTGGCAGCCCGGACAATAATAAATGCTGCCGCCCAAGTAATTTTCCTTCCTGATCACCTGACCGCAGACTTTGCAGGGCAAATGAACAGTCTTCTTGCTCAGCCGGGTCTCATAACCGCCCGGCCGGCCGAACAAATCCCTTTCGGTATCGCGGCCGCCCTGTAATACCATTTGACTTAACGCTGACCGTATGGCCTGAAAAAGCCGGTCATGATCCGCAGAAGATAAGCTTCGTATACTTTTGCGCGGATGGATTCCGGCATAAAACAGGATATCTTGCAGAACGCCGTTGCCGAGACCGGGTATCCGTTGTTCGGTTGCCAAGAAAGCTTTACTGCTCATTTTGTCGATATGATCGGAGGCAAGCAAATTGTCATAATAAGCCCGGCTAAATGAATCGGTCAGCGGCGACGGCTTTTCTTTAGCGGACAAATAATACGGATGGTCAAAATTGCCGGCAGGAAAACACCATAAATTGCCATACATCTGGACTGAAACGCTTAAAGCTGTCCGGTCGCTGAACTCAAGAAGCATTTGATGTTTTTCCGGTCTCTTTTCATCGGCAGTATGATAACGAAGATTGGCGCCGTCTCCGAAAACGACAGTCACATCTTCAAAGCTGATCTCCAGCAATCCGCCATATCCGGCGGCGTCGGACAGAACTTTCCCTGACAATAGCGCCGCATACTGCTGCGGATCACCACAATACCAAGCAAATTTGTGAGGAGAATGAGCGGCTTCACAGGATTCTACTTTCTTCCCGGCTAACGACTGTTTTATTTGATCTGCTAATACTCTGGCTTCAGGTAATTCAATCATATCAGCCTCCTTGTATTGGCCTGACCGACTTTAAATCGGCATGCTGGGCATGTTGAATTAAAATTAATTTACAATATATAAGGAAGAACGATTTTTGTCAGCAATTCGCTTTCCGGTACTTCATCGGGTGAATTGTAATAATACTCATAGGAAACGCCTGTCGGCCGATAATGATTTTCGGCCAGCCAGCGATTCATGGCTTCATAAGCAGGTCCCATGTCCTGATATGAACCCCGGAACAGACAGGTTGCCGCCGGTCCGGCCGGAATCACGCCGGCTTTGACCTCACCGCTGCCGATCATTTGTTTCGCGGTTGGAAATCCCATTTCCACGTCCAGATTAGCCATGTCCAGATTGTAATAAGCCGTATAGGGTGCGTCCGTCGGTTCGATTTCCAGCTTTTCCATATAGGTCATGATTTTATGATACCCGGTTCCGATTGTCTGCGGTAAATCAGCCATAGCAGCATGGGTCCGAATAAACAAGACCGGCTGCTCGGGAAGATTGACGGATTCTATTTTTATAGCCATATGAGTCACCCTTTCTGTTTTTTTAGGATATAGTCCCAGTATAGCAAACATTTGTTCGCCGCGCAAGTCCCATCTATTCATCTTCATTCTGCCGCCGACAAATCACAGATTCATTATATCAGCTGTCACGCAGAATTGAATCAAATGTAACGAAACCGTATAGTAATCAGTTTGTCATAACCGTTTTGATTATATTATGTTATTCTATTAGCTAGTTATTTAGCAGCGGCCGGATTTGTCTGTAATGGGATTGACAACATCATGCAATCGGCCTCCGCATCCATTTGAAGGGAGCCCTAATCATCATGGCAAGAAGGCGCAGACGGAGAAGAAACTACTCTACAAGCATTTTAATCTTCATGTGCATGCTTCTTATCTGTCTCCTGATCATCAGCCGCTGTCAATCCTGCAATCATGATGATTCAGGCGCAGCGGACGGCACATCGTCCGTCAAGGCTCCGGATTATACTTCTTCCGCCGCTTTAAATACCCAGCCCGCCGTTTCTTCAACAGGAACAGCAGATCCGGTTGATTTGATTATTGATTACGGCGAAACCGTAAGTCCCGGGAAGGCCGGTTTGCGCAAATGGCCTGAACAAAGCTGCGTCGAAGTCATTCATCAGGCCGATTTGAAGCAATATCAGGGACGTTCAGCAGAACAGCAGCCGCTGAAAGGTATCCTGATCATTCTTGATCCCGGTCACGGCGGACAGGACAGCGGTGCCTGCTATCCTCCCAATGCCGCGCAGCCGACGATTATCGAAAAAACCGTAACACTGGCTGTCGGTTTGAAGACGCGCGCAGCCCTTGAAAAGATGGGAGCAACAGTCATGATGACCCGGGAGGATGACGACTGGGTATCGTTGTATAAACGGATCGGTCTGACCGGCAAAGAAATACTCCGCCGCTACAAATCGGAACTGCCGGCCGCCGGACGCAAAAGCGGCAAAATCGATTCTTTGCAGCCTCTCCTGGACACGGTAATCGACATTAACAGCGATGCCGCCGACAGCGGCGGTCGAGGGATATTTAAAGGCATCGGCGCTGTTGAGGAACAACGGTTGATTATGGATATCGAAAGTCAGTATAAGGACGCCCTTTTTATATCCCTTCATTGCAACGCTCTGGAAAATGATACCCGTTGCAGCGGTTTGCAGGTTTATTATGAAAGCTCGGATAAAGTCTACGCCGTCGAAAGCGAGAATGCCAAGTTTTCGGATCCGCAAGCCAATCCTCCGGGGTATACCCTTTATGACGACGAAGGACGCCTGCGGCTAGCTACAGCTGTTCACGATTCGATCATCAGCGCGTTGCCCGCTTTGGCCTACCAGGGTGAAAAGTCGATCCTGGACGGCGATTACGCTGTTCTGCGGGAAACGAATTTAACCAATGTGCTGATTGAAATGGGCTTTATCACGAACGATGAGGACCGCAAGCTGCTTCAGGCAGCTTCCAGCCAGCAGCAATTGGCCGATGCCGTCGCCCAGGCTGTTTACACTTACTACTGCCGTTAAGGTCCGGATTTCCGACAGTGCAAGCCACGCAAATAGCCGGTACAGAAAACAAGGAAACAAGAAAAGCGCGATGGCACACAATTCTTATTCAAGTTCGAATGCACCCGTGTAAAGCTGATAGTACTTGCCTTTCTCTTGGATCAGCTTATCATGGCCGCCGCGCTCGATAATTTCGCCCTGATCGAGAACCATGATCACATCAGAGTGCTGAACGGTGGATAAGCGGTGAGCAATAACAAACACGGTGCGGTTTTGCATCAGCCGGTCCATTCCCTTTTGGACAATGTTTTCGGTGCGGGTGTCGATACTTGAAGTAGCCTCATCAAGAATCATAACCGGCGGATCGGCAACAGCAGCCCTGGCTATGGAAAGCAGCTGCCGCTGTCCCTGTGACAATCCGGAGCCGTCTCCTGACAGAACAGTTTGATATCCTTGCGGCAGCCGCGAGATGAATCCATCCGCATTAGCTTGTTTGGCGGCGTTGATACAATCTTCGTCACTGGCGTCTAGCCGTCCGTAACGGATATTCTCCATAACGGTTGCTGTAAATAAATTTGTATCTTGCAAAACAATACCCAGAGATCGCCGTAAATCATCTTTTTTGATTTTATTTATATTGATGCCGTCGTATCGGATTTTCCCATCGGCGATA
Source organism: uncultured Oscillospiraceae bacterium (assembly GCA_964427795.1). Taxonomy (GTDB): domain Bacteria; phylum Bacillota; class Clostridia; order Saccharofermentanales; family UBA5734; genus JAYFQE01. The sequence continues at coordinate 13,620 of CAYRWC010000021.1, forward strand.
TCATAAAAGCGGTTGATTAAATTGGTGATCGTCGTTTTTCCCGCACCGGTCGCGCCGACAAAAGCCAGTTTCTGTCCGGGTTCGGCAAAGAGTGTAATATGGTGCAGAACAACTTTATTCTCTGCGTATCCGAAATCAACATCAAAAAAACGGACATCACCCATCAACCGGGTATAGGTGATGGTTCCGTCGCCATGAGGATGCTTCCAGGCCCAGATTCCGGTATGCTCGCAGGTTTCCGCCAATTCGCCGTCTTCATATCGGGCGTTGACCAGAGTCACATAACCGTCATCTGTCTCAACAGCTTCATCCATCAGATGAAAGATGCGTTCGGCGCCGGCCAAAGCCATAATAACTGAATTAAGCTGTTGTGAAACCTGGTTGATCGGCATGGTAAAACTCCGGCTTAATTGCAGAAATGAGGCGATTGCGCCCAGGGTCAGCCCGCCGATGCCACTGATAGCCAGAGCGCCGCCGACGATGGCAATCAGGACATATTGCAGATTTCCCAGATTTGCCATGATCGGCATCAAGATATTAGCGTATTTATTGGCTTCCGTTGCGTTCCGATTAAGCTCATCATTGCATTGGTCGAAATCGGCCTTCGACTTTTCTTCATGGCAGAAGACCTTAACAACCTTCTGCCCGTTGATCATTTCCTCAATATAGCCATTTAAATAACCTAATGACTCCTGCTGTCTGATAAAATAGGAGGAACTCCTGCCGCTGATTTTTTTGGTCACCATGAGCATAAACGCAATGGTTACAAGTACGAATGCCGTTAGATATAAACTGGTTGCCAACATGGCGCAGAATACGGATATGATCGTGATGATTGAGGAAAAGAACTGCGGAATGCTTTGTGAAATCATCTGCCTGAGCGTATCTGTATCGTTGGTATAATGGCTCATGATGTCACCATGCGTATGCGTATCGAAATATTTGACAGGCAGTTTTTGCATATGAGAAAACATCTCATCGCGGATGCATTTGAGGATGCCTTGAGAGATATTAACCATCAGCCGGTTATAGACAAAGGATGAAACAACGCCCGTCAGATAGATGAAGCCCATGAGAAGGATCACCCTGAGCAACCCGGTAAAAACGGGATTAGACGATAAGAGTAAAGGCGATATATAATCATCAATCAAAACCTGAAGAAACAGTGAACCCGCAACACCGACGAGAGAACTGACCACAATACAGAACAACACGAGAGCCAGTTGTATTTTATACGGTCGCAAATAGCCCATCAGGCGCTTCAAAACCTTCATATTTGCTTTAGGGCGCGCCGGTCGGCCGTTTTTACCGTTTTGAGGCAATTCACGCAACATGATTCTGTTCCTCCCCTTTAATCTGGGATGTATAAACTTCCTGATAAATCGCGTTATTCTTCAGTAGTTCCTCATGAGTGCCGACGGCAGATATCCGGCCGTTATCCATAACAATTATTTTATCGGCTTGTTCTATGGAGGAAATCCGCTGCGCGATAATCAACTTAGTCGTCGCCGGTATTTCTTCCTGCAGCGCTTTACGAATCAACGCGTCGGTTCTGGTGTCCACGGCGCTGGTCGCATCATCGAGAATCAGGATTTTTGGTTTTTTCAATAATGCTCTGGCCAAACACAACCGCTGTTTCTGGCCGCCGGACACATTGGTTCCGCCCTGTTCGATATGAGTATCATAACCGTCCGGAAAAGATCGGATAAATTCGTCGGCTTGAGCCAGCCGGCAAGCACGGGTGATCGCCTCATCGCCTGCGTCTTCACAGCCCCAGCGCAGATTTTCCTTGATGGTTCCAGAAAATAAAACATTTTTCTGTAAGACCATGGCTACCTGATTGCGCAGTGTTTCGATATCATAATCGCGTACATCAATGCCGCCAACCCGGACCGAACCGGCCGTGGCATCATATAATCTTGGTATCAATTGAACAAGACTTGTCTTTGCACTTCCGGTGCCGCCGATAATGCCGACCGTTTCGCCGGATTTGATATCGACTGTGACGTTTTTCAGGCAGAGTTTATCCGGATTCCCGGAATAGCTGAAATCGACCGCGTCAAAAATGATGCTGCCGTCTTTAACTTCGCAAAAGGATTGATCTTTGTTGACAATGTCGTTTTTTTCATCAAGAATTTCAACAATTCTCTCTGCCGAAGAGCGGGATATCGTGATCATGACAAAGACCATGGACAGCATCATCAAGCTCATTAAAATCTGCATGGCATATGAGATCAAACTCATCAGCTGCCCGGTAGTCATCATGGATCCGACGATCATTCTGGCGCCAAACCAGGAAACCAGCAGCATGCAGGTATAAATGCTCAGTTGCATAAGGGGTGAGTTATAAGCCAGAGTTTTCTCGGCTTTGGAGAAATCCTTGTAGATGCTCGCGGATACCGCTTCGAATTTTGCTATTTCATGGTCTTCCCGGACATAAGATTTGACGACCCGGATACCGCGCAAATTTTCTTGGACGACATTGTTCAATTGATCATAGGTTTTAAAAACCCGCTCGAATACCGGATGAGCCCGACGCATAATAATATAAAGACCGGTACCCAGAAAAGGTATGGCGCAGAGGAAAATCAAGGATAGCTTTGGATTGATGCCGAAAGCCATGATCAGCGAAAATACCAACATGACCGGACAGCGGACAGCGATACGGATAATCATCTGATAGGCGTTCTGCACATTCGTCACGTCGGTCGTCAGCCTGGTTACAATACTCGCTGTTGAGAATTTATCAATACTCGAAAAAGAAAAATTTTGTACGCTATAATACATATCGTGGCGCAGATTCCGCCCATATCCCGATGATGCGATCGCCGCCGAACGTCCGGCTAAAGCTCCGAAGGCCAGCGATATGACGCAGGAGATCACTAAGGCCGCCCCCATGGCCGCAACGCGGCTCATATTGCCTTGATCGATGCCGTGGTCGATCAGATCGGCCATTAAAAGCGGGATCACTACTTCCATAATCACTTCCATGATGACAAAAATCGGTGTTAGCAGGGAATCTTTACGATATTGTCTTATGCAGCCGGCAAGTTTTTTTATCATATCTTCCTCCTATATTGTTAGCCTCATGACAGTAAGGCCCCTAACAGTTTATGCAAAAAAATAACAGAAATCAGATTCGATCATTCGATGTTATTCTTCATTTTTTTTATGATTGAAAAGAAGGTTTCCAGTTCCTCTTGTGAAAGGCCGCGCGTTAACTGCTCCTCCATCTGGTCGATTTCCCCGGCGACCATCTCGTGTATTTCGACTGCCTTTTCAG
>CAYRWC010000022.1:0-16896 GCA_964427795.1 uncultured Oscillospiraceae bacterium
GGAACAACAGGGCTCGAACCTGTGACCCTCTGCTTGTAAGGCAGATGCTCTCCCAGCTGAGCTAAGCTCCCGATCGGTTTGCGCTTCTTTAAGCGCAAGTGAAAGTATAATCGAATCGCAGCTACTTGTCAACCAGGATTTCGCATATGTGTGAGCCCTAATCTGAAACGACGGGATCCCCGGCATGATTCGCCGATGAGATATGGCTCATACAGACGGCAGCAAGGACGGCAACTGAAAAAGCCGTTCGGCATTCTTCGTTGTCAAGCGCGCTGTTTCTTCCAATGATATCTGCCAGATTTCCGCAATTTTTGCGCCGATTAGCGGGATATAAGCCGGTTCATTTCGCCGGCCGCGGTAGGGTACCGGCGTCAGATATGGACTGTCGGTCTCCAGCAGCAAACGGTCATGTGGGCAATGCTCAATGACATCAAGCGGTTTTCGGGCGTTGCGGAAAGTAACCGGGCCGTCAAAACCAAGATAGAATCCCAGATCGAGCAGTATCTCGGCTGTCTCCACGCTGCCCGAAAAGCAATGGCACACACCGGGCATTGAACGCAGGCGTCCGTTCTTACGGGCATTTTTTAAAATTGCCAGGCAATCGGCGGCAGCCTCCCGTTCATGGATAATAACCGGAAGATCAAATTCATATGCCCAATCCAGTTGCAACCGGAAAACGTCCTGCTGGATTGGCCGTGGCGATAAATCATAATGATAATCGAGTCCGATTTCACCCAAGGCAACAATAGGAGATTTATACCCGCTTCGAATCAGCTCATGCCATACGGCAGGCGAATCCTGACCGAAATCGGCAGCAGTATGCGGATGGCACCCTACGGCACAAAACAAGCGGTTGTTTTGGCGGGCCATTTCAAGCGCCAGCCGGGAATCCTGCAGGTCTGAGGCAGGCAATAATATCCGGCTGATTCCGGCTTGAATCGCCCGCTCTAAAACTGCCGGCCTGTCAGCAGCAAAATCATCATCTTGCAGGTGGGCATGAGTATCAAACCACATAAAAGAATCGCCCATATCCCTGGTTCAACCAACCTCAGAACCCGGGGGCACCGAACCGTCCACCGTCAGCAGGCGGTAGCCCTCCGGCGCGGTCGCGCACAGCAGCATTCCCTTCGATTCGACGCCGCGAATTTTCCGGGGCGAAAGATTCGTAACCACAATCACCTGGCGGCCGGGCATTTCGTCCGGCTGATAATACTGAGCGATACCGGACACAATCTGCCGGGTTTCATCGCCCAGATCGATCTGCGAACACAGTAATTTATCGGAACCCTTAACCTTTTCACAGGATATAACGCGGCCGACTTTCATCTGTACTTTTTGAAAGTCTGTCCATTCAATCAAAGCGATTCCGGTTTCTGCTGCTTGTGTTGGTAAATCAGGTCCTTTGGTTTCCGGCGCGGCAGTCCGCCCCGCTCCGGTGGCTCCGGTGTCAGCTTCCGGTTTTGCCGGCACGGCCGGTTCGGCAGCCTGCGCACCCGGGAGCATAGCGTTTAAGGCTGCTATTTCCTTATTGAGATCGATACGCGGGAAAATCGGATCACCTTTGATCACCCGATTGGTTATTTGATAGAGGCCAAATTTGCCGGCAGTATCCCACTCGGTCTGCGCGGTGTCCTTTATGCCCAGAGCCTGCCAGATTTTTTCCGGAGTCCGGGGTATGAAGGGCAGCAGCAATATGGAAATAATCCGAATGGCTTCGGCCAGATTATATAAAACAGTAGCCAACCGGGGCATTGTTTCCGAGGATCGGGCTAAAATCCAGGGTGATGTCTCGTCGATATATGTATTACTGGCACCGACAACTTTCCAGATCTCGGTTAATGCCTGACTGAATTGCAGCTTTTCCATAGCCGCCTCAACTGACGCCTGCAAGCTGCTGCAGGCTTCAATCAACGATTTGTCGGCCAATTCCGGCTGCCGGTGTTCCGGTAATCCTTCAGGGAAATAACGATCGATCATCGCCGCCGTACGGCTGACCAGATTGCCCAGATCATTGGCTAAATCGGAATTGATCCTGTTAATCAACGCTTCATTGGAAAAAACGCCGTCCGAACCGAAAGGGACTTCCCGCAAAAGAAAATAGCGGATCGCATCGACACCGTATTTGTCGCACAAAACAACCGGATCGACGACATTCCCTTTGGATTTTGACATTTTTCCATCTTTGAACAACAACCAGCCGTGACCAAATACCTGTTTGGGCAGCGGAATATTCAAAGCCATCAACATGGCCGGCCAGATTATCGTATGGAAACGAACGATTTCTTTGCCGACCAAATGGACGTCGGCCGGCCAATACCGTGCGAAATCGCCGCCGCGGTCCGGATAGCCCAAAGCCGTTATATAGTTGGATAATGCATCAATCCAGACATAAACCACATGTTTGGGATCAAAGGGTACCTGCACGCCCCAATTGAAAGTCGTTCTTGACACACAGAGATCATCCAGTCCGGGCCGCAGGAAATTATTCAACATTTCATTGGCTCTGCTCGGCGGTTGGATGAAATCAGGATTTTTCTCAAACAGGTCAATCAATGCCTGCTGATATTTAGACAAGCGGAAAAAATAACTTTCTTCGCGCGTTTTTTCCACAGGCCTGCCGCAATCCGGACATTTATGGTCCACCAGCTGGGTTTCCGTCCAAAATGATTCGCAGGGCGTGCAATACCAGCCTTCATATTCGCTTTTATAAATGTCCCCTTGATCATAGAGTTTTTGAAAAATATTCTGTATTGCCGCTTCATGCTCCCGGTCTGTCGTTCTGATGAAACGGTCATAGGAAATATCTAATAAACGCCAGAGGTCTTTGATGCCATCGACCATATGATCCACATACTGTTTGGGCGTAACGCCGGAGGCCTCGGCTTTGCGTTGAATTTTCTGGCCATGCTCATCTGTTCCGGTCAAGAACATGACGTCATAACCTTTCAAACGTTTATAACGTGCCATAGCGTCGGCCGCAACCGTCGTGTAAGAATGACCGATATGCAGCTTGTCGCTGGGATAATAAATCGGTGTAGTAATGTAAAATGTCGGCTTCATATCAATAAGCCCTCCTAGAAAAGCGTTGATGACTCAAAAGCCATTATATCAGGATACCGGCCTACCGCCAACCTTTATCGCGGCATGTCCCTAATCTTTTCATGTATTCATGTATTTATTCGTGATCATTTTTCATCGTTTCCAAAGCTTGCATTTGCACCGCCAAAGGATAAATTTCATTTTTATTGCGGCCGGTTTTCTGCACGCAGCAGCGGACGGCATCTTTCACACTCATCCCTTGCCGCAGTAATTCCCGCAGCAGTACAACCGGTTCGTCTTCAGTCTGCTTTTGGCCGTCGTCCGGTTCAATACCGGCTGCGCAACCGGCAGCCGAGCTGCGCGCCGCATAGGCATCCGCTCCTTCTAAGATTAAAACATATTCGCCACGCGGCTCTTCTTGTTTATAGAAAGACAGCGCTCCGGCAACACTCATACGGAGATATTCTTCATGCCGCTTGGTCAGTTCGCGGCCTAATGCCAAATGCCGGCTGTCCAGTCCTTGTGCTGCCAAGTCGGCCAGCGTCCGCTTCAATCGGTGCGGCGCTTCATATAATATAATGGTCGGCCGGTCGACGGCCAGTTCACGGATCCGTTCCTTTCTCAGCTTGCCGGAACTGGGAAGAAATCCTTCAAAAATAAAACGGTCGGTCGGCAATCCGGAACCGGCTAAAGCAACGACAGCCGCACATGGGCCCGGAACAACGACAACCGGAATTCCGTCCGCCACACAAGCGGCAACTAATGATGTGCCGGGATCGGAAATTCCCGGCATACCGGCGTCGGTTACCAGAGCCACGCGATTGTTTTGCCGCAGCCGATCAAGCAGAATCGGTTCTTTCGTCATGCGGTTATGTTCATGATAGCTTTCCAGATGCTTGCGCAAGCCGAGATAATTCAACAACCTCAGGGTTCGCCGCGTATCTTCGGCAGCAATGATATCGGCGGCTGCTAAAAGCGCCGTTGCTCTCGGCGATAAATCACCCAGATTGCCGATCGGCGTACCGATGAGATAAAGCGTACCTGAACGCATCATCTCGCCGGCCGGTTCTTCCATACCCGCTTCAACCGGCTCATCACTTTGCCCGCCATCGGATTCGCAACTCGGTACAAAATTTCGTTTGCCAATCAGTTCGTTATTTAGTTCGTTATTCGGAAAATGGCTGTCAAGCTCCATACTGCTCATCCTTTTCCTTTGTCATAAACCGGAATCAAGCCTTGCAGACGCTGCGCTTCGGTCATCAATGGTTCATGCCCATACCAAACCGCCGCTTCTTCAGACAAACAGCCCGGCTGATCGGCTATGATCAAAGGCGGTTCGATCAGAAAGCCGCCCGGTTTGCCGGATTTAGCAGCCGACAATAAAAATATCGACGGCCGCCGCCCCGGCAGCGGTTGAACCAGCCGCAATGTCCTGGCTTCCAAATGCCAGTCACGTAAAGCGTCGAAAATATCCGGCAGGCGATTGGCCTGATGGACTAAAACCAGTTTGCCGCCAGGTTTCAAAAGGCGCGCCGCAGCCTGCAAAAGCTGGTTTAAGTCCAATTCAACTTCTTCCCGAGCCAGGTTTAGGCAATCGGCAGAACCATGATGTTCGGAAGCAGCGGTTTTATCCGGCCGGCAGTGCCATGACTGCCCCGGCCGCCGATACGGCGGATTGCTGACGACTAAATCAAAACGGCCGTTTCCCTCGATGTTTCCCAATAATGCTCCACCAGCGGCTATTTGGCGGATGTCCAGCTTAACAGCTTGCATTCGGTGTTCCAGATGATTTAAAACAATATTGCGGGTCAGGGTTGAATAACTTGTTTCTTCCAGTTCGACAGCCCAGATTCTGGCTTTCGGCAAACGGGCCGCTAATAATACGGTTACGGCGCCGCAGCCGGCACCCAGATCAGCAACAAGTATATTTCTTTGGGGAGTACGCTCAAAAAATGCGGACGCATAAGCGGCTAACATAACCGAATCGGTGCCGAAACGAAAGCCGTTTTTCTTTTGCAGCAGACGGAAACCGCCTCTTTGCAAATCTTCTACCGTATCGTCCGGGTAAAGATTTACCGGCTGTCGTTGGCCTTCGAGGACAAAAAGAGGATGCTCCGATGGAACACCCTCTTCGGATCTCCTATTGAAATCCATTTCAGTTCGCTTTGATTGCTTGTGTCGGGCAAACAGCTTCGCACGCACCGCATTCAATGCAGATGTCCGGATCGATGTTGTATTGAGTCGCGCCGGCGGATATAGCACCGGACGGGCATTCACTTTCACATGAACCACATGAAATACATACATCAGTGATTAGATAAGCCATAATAACACCTCCCATTCTTCGATATTCTATCATGCAACCTTAAAATGAACAAGCAAAGCTGCATATTTATCAGTTAAATAACAGCTAAATAACAGCTCTGCCGCAATCAAATTTCATTGAGAGGATCCGGTTCAGTCTGGCCGTCGTCGGTTAGCTCCGGTTCTTGAGCTGACTCCAAAGCAGGATCGGCTAAATAATCAGATTGAAAAACAACCTCAGACTCAGATCGATCATAAGTTGCATCCGTTTGATTTTCACCGGTTGTCAGGCCGGGTTCGCGTTGACGGCGTTTACGATTCTGGTTCTGGCTGTCACCCGCCGCTTGATTGTCCGTATTAGTTTTGGCAGCCGCACAGCCGCCGGCAGGGCATTTTTTTCCCGGTTTGCCACCGATAACGGAAACATCCGCATTAGGAACCGTAATCAAATCCGCTTCGCCGCCACGATCCAGCCGTACGGTCACGGTTTCCTTCAAAAGGTTTATCCCTTCGACGACCCCCTGACCTTCAGGTGTCATAACAATATGTCCGGGCCGCGGCATCCGCGCATGAGCGTCTTCATAAGCGTCCTGCTCATATTTTAAGCAGCATAAAAGACGACCGCAGCAGCCGGATATTTTTGCCGGATTCATCGATAAATTTTGTTCTTTAGCCATTTTTATCGAAACCGGAACAAAATCATTTAAAAATGCGCAGCAGCATAATTCACGGCCGCAAATTCCCAGACCGCCAACCATTCGCGCTTCATCTCTGACACCGATTTGCCGCAGTTCAATGCGAATGCGAAAAATCGATGCCAAATCCTTAACCAGTTCCCGGAAATCAACCCGGCCGTCTGCTGTAAAATAAAAAATGACTTTTCGCCCGTCGAAAGTATATTCGACATCGACAAGATGCATATCTAACGCCCGGGCTTCTATCTTTGACTGACAAATTTTGAAAGCTTCGGCTTCTTTTAACTTGTTCTCTTCGTATTTTTCCAGATCCTCAGCGGTAGCCACCCGTAAGATGCCTTTAAGCGGAGCAACCAGTTTTTCTTCAGGCAGATCGATGGCTTCATCGGCAATAATACCCAATTCCATACCTTGAACTGTTTCAACGATGACCGAATCTCCCTGATGCAGCAGATAATCACCCGGATCAAAATGATAGGCTTTACCCGTTCCGTGGAATCGGACGCCAACAACTTTAGGCATAAGATAACTCCTTTCGCAGGACAAGCAATAAATGACAAATTAGGCCTTCAAAACTGGCGTTTAACATTAATCCCCGGCGCGCGGCCAGCAATGCGGCAAAAGCTCGGGTCAGGCGTTCTGTTTCTTCCTTCGCAGTATGACGCCGCGCTTTATGCCTCGCTGCCAATTCGGTCCAGCAGTCCGGATTCGCCAGAAAATCCGGATTTGGATTATAGATCACGATGAGTTGATCACGGATCAGACTGCTCAATATATCTAATATATCCGGAGCATGCGGCCGGTTATCATCAAAAAACTGATAACCGGAAGTCAACAGCGCCGTTCGGCTCATTTGACTCAATCCGGAATAAAAGCCGACTGTTTCACGGCGTAAATCGCCAAACCAATCGCTGCCGGCCAAATCTATGGCCACGCCGGGCAAACCGCCGGAAAACCGGGCATAAAACGCCATATTACCGGAATCGTTCAATTTTTGGCGGCTAAGAACAGCTTCGATCTCCGCGGGAGTACTTCGCCGCAGTAAAATCAAACCGGCCCGGGAGACAATTGTCGCCAGCAAATGATCCGTCCCTACAGCAGTAATTAAAAAACATGCATATTCCGGCGGTTCTTCCAATGATTTCAAAAGGGCGTTCTGACCTTGTTCATTAAGATCATCGCCGCCTAACAAATATACTTTCCGCTTCCCCAATTGCGGTTGCAAATTGAGATCAGCGCATACGCTTTGCCGGACACGTTCGACCTTAATCACCTTTTCTTTGCCGTCTAACCGGATATCGCGGAAATCCGGATGAGCTTGTTGGTCAAAATAACGGCAGGAAGAACACTGATCGCAGCTGCCGGATATTGATGGATGTTCGCAAAGCAAAGCTTTGGCAAAAGCCATAGCCATGGTTGTTCTGCCGATACCTTTCGGTCCGGTAAAAATATAAGCGTGCCCCGGACTGCCGGTCAGGGCAGCACCGAGGCGTCCTTTGGCTTCATTTTGACCAATAATGGAGGAAAAAGCCATCTTACATTTTCTCGAAATGCTCAACGTTGAGAACAAATACCGTAGCGCCGCCTACCATCACTTCAACGGGATAAGGTATATATGAGCCGCCCATGGAAGAAGGCGTGACATTAGTATTTATAGCGGCTTGGCGACTGCTGGAATATTTACGGATAATACTCAGGACGTCATCCAGCTGGTCATCGTCAACGACGATCATTAATGTCGTATTGCCGGATCGAAGAAAGCCGCCGGTTGAGTTCAATTTCGTAACCCGATAGCCGGCTCGATTCAATTCAGCCATGAGTCGTGGGCTGTCCTCGTCGTGTACTATTGCATAAATCAGTTTCATATGTCAAAGCCCTCCCTTATAACACGGTATATATCTGCGGCAAGCGCCGTTTCCGGCTGTGCTGCATCCATTAAAATGAGGCGGTCCGGTTCATTTAGAGCCAAAACTCGATAGCCATCGCGAATTCTTTGCATAAACGCTAAGCTTTCATGATCCAAGCGATCGGCTTTTTCTTTTCGTCCGTTCAATCGCTTGACTGCCAATTCTACAGGTAAATCCAGTAAAATCGTGATATCCGGCCTGCAAGCTCCGACTGCCAGTTGATTCAATGCCCGTATGACATTCAGGTCCAGGCCGCGCCCATATCCCTGATAAGCCATCGTCGAGTCATAAAACCGATCACAGATCACCCAACTTCCTGTTTCCAGAGCCGGCAAGATAATTTCCCGGACCAACTGGGCTCTGGCTGCCGCAAAAAGGAGCAGCTCCGTCTCCATGCACATATTCGTATGCTGCCGATCTAGCAGAATTTCCCGGACTGATTCTCCGATCGATGTTCCGCCCGGTTCCCGCAGCACTTGAACTTCCTTGCCTATTTCGCGAAGCTTTTCGGTCAATCGTACAATCTGGGTTGTTTTACCGGTACCGTCAATACCTTCAAAAGTAATTAAACGACCCCGAACAATCCGGATTGCTTGATCATTAACCTTCGGCTTTTCTTCATTATACATCATATCCGCTCCCGATGGAATTGCATCAGGCGAGAACAAGGAGATTTTCCTGATCAATTCCACTGATATTGATCTTATTTTCTATTAATTGGCGCAGGAAATCAACTCTGTTTTGATCAATTATTTCACCTGGCCAAATCAAGGGAATACCGGGCGGATATGGAAGCAAAGCTCTGGCCGATATACGGCCGCCGGCTTCACGTAACGGCAAACGTTTTACCGCTTGCCGGGTCAGCAGCGCGTCGCCGGCAGGCAACCCGACCCGTGGCGGCTGCTGCAGCCAATGACGCCATTCCGTCTCCAGACGGATTATCTGATCACCGGATCCTGAGCAAAGGTTTGCGGATTTAACCGTTTGTACAAGATTAGACAATAAATACTGCCAGGATTGCTCGGTTTGCCAAAGTGATGGTATAAAGACCAAGCGTGTTAAGTCTGTAAATTCATAATCTATGCCGGCTTCGCTTAGGCGTGCTGCGATAGTGCCTATCATATCAGCCGCGTGAATATCACGGCTGGTTATGATCAGCCTTAAAGGATCCCGAGTAATTTTCCGACATCCAATATCTTGTGAAATCGCAGTGCCGGTCGTTACCTGGCACATCAATTCACGCGGCAGTTTGCCGGCGAAATCCATAACTGCAGTTAATTGCCGGCTAATTGCGCTTTTCCCGAAACGATCCATACAAGCACGGGCATAATCCAATGTGGCTGCAATCGGAAACGACGGACTGGATGTTTGAAATACAGAGGCCATCCGATCCAGGCAATCTGCATCCAGCCGCCCGGAAGCTATCGCATCGGCCGACAAATGAAGATAAGCGCCTTGAGTCAATACAGGCAGTGTCTTATGACCGCTTTGAACACAGGCGTCGGCGCCTGCCGCCATAGCCGATTCGGGCAGCAGTCCGGCACCATATGCCAGATGCGCTCCATGTGCTTCATCAACCAGCAAAAGCATTCCGTGTTCATGTGCTATTCGGGCAATCGGCCGCAAATCGGCGCAACACCCATAATAATCCGGTGAAGTTATGAGAATAGCTTTACAATCCGGTGATTGGCGAAGCGCACGTTCCACATCTTCAACCGTTACTTGCGGCATCAAAGATAATCGCGGAACCGGCTGTTGATTATCTGTATCGGGAAAACCGCCGGCAGGCAGCCAGGATATATTCAAATCGAGAAGCGCCGCTGCATGGACAACCGATTGATGACTGCAGCGAGGTAAAAGCAGCCGGCCGTTGCGGCCGACAACCGATGCCAGCAGGATATGCAAAGCGGTCGTTGAACCATTGGTGATAAAACGTGTCTTGCCTGCGCCAAAACTAGCCGCAGCTAAATTCATAGCTTGATACGCCGGACCGGTTGGCTTGTTTATATCATCCGTCAGAAGCAATTCCGTGACATCGATAGCCGCCAATTCCGATTTTAACCACATTGGCCATGCCTGGCCGGAGAGATGTCCCGGCATATGCCAAGAATGGCGGCCGGAATGAGCAAAAGACAATAACGCAGCCACTAATGGCATCTCTGCCGGATCGCAAGCCGACAAGATATCATCCGGTTGTTGCTCAATCACAATAAACCTCCTCAATAATGGTCTGATGATTGAGCTGTTCCCGTTTTTTTAATGCCGTCATTTAATAATCGAGCTTAATCGTATGGACGCCGGCTATCTCCAGCCAAATTTCCTTTTCGATCCGCTCATTATCTTTCTTCACATCATCAAACGTTTCTTCAGCTTTGATCCGTCGATCCCAACGTGACGGTCTCTCATGTCCGGTGCCGGCCGGCTGGCCCGGAATATTGCCGGCTGGCCTTATTGTCTTTTCCCGGTTGTCGCGGGATTCCCTCACTTCCGGTGTTTCTTTTTGTTCAATACGATCTTTGCTTTCGATGCCGTCTCTTGTATCACGTGTCTCTTTAACATCTTTAGATTCACGTGATTCCCGTAAATCGCGTGGCTCGCGATTTTCACGAGGCTCACGCGGCTCACGCGGCTCGCGAGGTTCGCGAGGCTGATTAGGCTGGTTTTGACGCCGCACCGGCTGCTGACTGCGTTGTATCGGACCGGTTACACCCGGTTGATTGGTCGGCACATTCGATGCCGCACTAGTTCCGGATTGATTGATTTGAGCAGTATTACGTGCTTGCCCTTGTTGATGGGTACCGCCCCGGCCGCTTCTTTCCCGGTTATATCCACTGTTGTCCCGGTTGCCGGTTGCCGGACGATTTCCCTGGGGCGGCCGCGGTGTGGAATCCCGGCGATTATCACGGTTATCAGTCGCATCCTTCAATTCGCGTCCTTCGCGATTATCTCTTCCTTCCGATCTGGCCGGGCGGTTGTCAGGTCTCGCCTGACGATTCCCGACAGGCTGACTGGTCGGCGCTGCCGTTGATCCGGGACTGCCGGAAGGACCAAAGTGGCGATAATTGCGTTTGCGGTGACTGGATCCGCCACCGGGATTGCTGGAATTTATGCTACTACCATTATTGCTCATGATTACCTCCCGAGTTCCCATCGTCATCTTGGCATCACATCATAAAGCCAGCTGAATCCGACAGCACACCCTATTTTAGCTTGTTTGCCAGGCAATGGCAAGATATGGCTCTTTTTGATCCTGCCCGGCTGCCGTGTTAAAATTTATACCAATGGGTATAAATCGGCCGAACCCCGTCACCTACGCCGATTTCGCCTGTAGCGAGTTCTTTGAGGGGTATTTGTACAAAAGCCCGTTCATTCATCCGGGGATGAGGCAAAACTAATTCAGGTGTATTTATGGTCAAATCATTATACATTAATAAATCTATATCAAGTGTACGCGGTCCCCAATGAATCAGTCTTTCTCGATTAAACTGATCTTCCACATTATGACATAACTGTAGGAGTTGAAACGGATCAAGGCTGGTTTTCAATCGTACGGCTATGTTGAGGAACGTCGATTGATCCTCCACGCCGACCGGATCTGTTTCATATACCGATGAAACAGCTTCAAGCTCAATGTCCTGATGTCGCTCTAAACACTTTAAGCCTTCCCGCAAAAAAACCAGGCGATCACCGATATTAGATCCTAATGACAGATAAACCAACGCAGGTTTTCCCTCGTTTGTCACAGACTCGGGCATGTAACTCAGCTCCTTTCACGGTAAATCTGAACACCCATAAATAAGAATCGGCCGTCAATCGGTGCCTTTGGCTTACGGACTACAACTTCGACAGCATTGGCCAGTCGAAAGGCATGTAATAATTGATCGGCGATCGCGCCGGCCAAGCGTTCGATCAAATCATATTGAGCAGGCTCCGTTATTTGGCGAATCAAATTAAACGCCATACCATAATCGATTGTTTGGGCTAGCAAATCTGTTTGGCAAGCCGATAATCGGCGGCAGAAAAAGGTGACATCGATTTCAAAATCCTGGCCGTCTTCCTTCTCTTTCTCCAGAACACCAACATGGCTGTGGAAAATCATATTTTTCATGAGTATGCGATCGCATGTCTCAATATTCATCTTGCCCCTCCTGGAATAACATGAATTTTACAGATAAGTCTGGCATTCTATGAGATTCTCAATCATCCATGGCGGCAAATCGCATCAGAAACCCGGACAACATCGCAGATTTCCCGAACATCATGAACCCTTACGATATCGGCTCCATGAGCTATTGATATTGCCACTGCAGCCGCAGTTCCAAATAGGCGCGCCGTAACTGGAGCATCCAATATCTGTCCGATAAACCGTTTTCTGGATGGCCCGACCAGAATTGGCAGATTCAAAACACTCAATTTACTCAATTGAGCAATCATGTCAATTGATTCATCAGGAGTGATTCCGAAGCCTATGCCGGGGTCAATAACCAGATTATCATGATTTAAACCTCTTTGTTCAGCCATAGCAATACTCTTATTCAGAAAGGTTATCACATCATCCATAAGATGCTCCGCCGGCAATGTGTTATCTTTACGGTACAACTGAGCATTATGCATCACAATGACCCCGGATTGATAACGCCTGGCAATTGCCATCATATCCTGTTCCTTCTGCAAACCATTGATGTCGTTTATGATACAGGCGCCGGCACATATAGCGGCGTCGGCGACCTCCGGCTTGTATGTATCTATCGAAATCGGACAGGCAAATCGTCGGCTGATTTGGTCGACAATCGGAACAACCCGCTTCATCTCTGTCTCAAGATCAACTGGTTCGCTTCCCGGTCTCGTCGACTCGCCGCCAATGTCCAGGATGTCGGCGCCGGCTGTCAATAACGCTTCCGCTTGCCTCAGGGCATCATCCATCGCCAGGTATTTCCCTCCATCAGAAAAAGAATCAGGAGTAACATTTAAAATACCCATAATATAGGTGCGCCGGCCAATCGGAAATGAGAATTTGCCTGCTTTAAAACACATATCCTCTTTTCTCCCGACATGGCAAACCGTTTTCTTCTGTTCCGTTTCATTGGATTGCATGCAACTGCTCTTCTCCTTATTATGAACGATGATTAATCAAAGCAAGCGCTTCGGCTCGAGATCTGGCATCCCGTTTGCACAAGCCGCGCAAGGCTGATGTCACGGTTACCGATCCCGGCTTTCGAATCCCCCGCATAGTCATGCAAAGATGCTCGGCTTCAACAACCACAGCTACGCCCATCGGCTGGACAGCCTGTACCAGAGTATCTGCAATCTGGGAGGTCAGGCGTTCCTGCAGCTGCGGTTTTCTTGACATAACATCAACAATTCTGGCTATTTTGCTTAAGCCTAATATCCGACCTTCCTGAGGGATATAAACAACATGAGCCTTGCCTATAAACGGCAGCAGATGATGCTCGCACATAGAATAGAAAGGGATATTACCAACCAGTATCATTTCATCATGGTCCGCCTCGTGGAAAACCTTGATCGAATCACGGACATCGAGATGAAGACCGGCAAAAATTTCTCCGTACATACGAGCTACCCGAGCCGGAGTTTCCTGCAGTCCTTCTCGATCTGGATTCTCACCAATAGCCAGTAAAATTTCCCTGACAGCTTTTTCAATTCTGGGCATATCGACCGGAGAGTCTTTGCTGTTTTCTTCAGCCGCTTGATTATTTGATTCGCTTTCAGACGAAATATCGGTCATGGCGTGGTTATCCGGTTCTAAATGAGTTAACGCTATTTGTTCAATCATTTTTTAGATTGTTCCTTTCATATGGCATATAAATCAGCTATTTTTTCTTCTCGAGAACTTGATGACGATATTCCATCGGAGTCATGCCTACATGCTTACGAAAAGCTGCATTGAAACGCTGAGGGCTGGAAAAACCGACTTTTGCGGCTATGCCGCTGACTTTAATATCTTTCTGCTCCAGAAGCTTGCAGGCATGGTCAACTCTAACCTGCATCAGAAAGGTCATGGGACTCATTCCTGTTTCATCACGGAATGCCCGAGTAAAATACCCTTGGCTCAAAAAAACATATCCTGCCGCATCAGCTACCGACAAATCATGATCATGGTTTTCTACGATAAAGTCGCGGGCAATTCGCACCAATTCACGGGCTTTACCGGTTTTCACGCGTAAACTTTCTTCCCATTCTTCACGCAAACCGCGAGCCAGCGCAACTAAAAGCTCCATGGCCATCAATTGCATCATTAATTCGCGTCCATACGCTTCCAAACGGCTTTCGCGCATAATTCGCTCTACCAGAACGGCAATGTCCTGGCGGCTTTTCCCTTTAATAAGAATGTATGGATCGCCTGTTTTATCACCTTCGCCGGTTTCTTGTCCATAAGCGAAATGAATGAACTGCTCCAATGTTTTGGGAGCTATATCCGTTGTGCTGATCCTTCCGTCCTGACGCGTTTCAGATGACACATGCTGTGAAAATCCGAAATATAGAACCAGCATATCCGCTGATCCTTCCGGTATTTTAATAGCATGAGACATCCTTGGGCGAATAACTAATGTACCGCCCTTTTCCAGCCAAACCCGACGACCGTCAATCAAAAATTCTGCTTTCCCGCTGCGCATATAAGTCAATTCATGATAATCATGACGGCTGGGGCTGGTCGTGGTGGAATTGCGCTCAAAAGAACGTTCAATTCCTTTAAAAACAACCGGTATGGAACCGGCTGCATCCATGATGCTTCTTTCAACTGCCGGCAATAAATCCTCAAACATTCGCATCACCCGACACTATGATAGCAGAAACCATCGCGAATGTAAAAAACAACAGTCTTTACTTCATTCATTCACGGTTGCCGAAGCAGTGTTCATCACTTGTGGTTCGTTGATTGCGGCTAGTTTAATTTCATAGGAGCCTGAACTACTGGCGATCAGCCGTGCCTGTTCAGATGATAAATCTAGGCATATCAGTGGATTTCCGGTTGTATCCTGCAGAACGGATCCATTTGAATTTGGGGTTTCGCCAAGAATTGACATGATCCGGATTCTCTCCATTACTTGAACATCCAGTGAATTTTCTTTGGACAATGGAATCAGATACAGATCGACCAGACTGCCGGCAGAAAGCCAAAAGCCGTTTGCTGCAGCGGGTTCCAGCTCGATTGTTAACAGTCTTCGGCCGATGGCGGCATCGGGATACAACAAGCCGGCCGCCTGGGTTTCCAGTCGTGATACATTTAAAACCTCTCCCCGGTTCGTTAAACTGACCGTCCATAAACCGACGGCTTGTTCCGAATCCCGGATATATTGTTCAACAAACAAATCGGCCGGCAGCCGGATATAAGTAAGATCATCCGCTTTTAATTGAGTTCCCGCGGCAATGTCCCGTTTAGCAACGACAACCTGGATATATTGGACATCCGATTTGTGGCGCCCGGCAAACCAGGCTATGCCGGCTAACGATACGGTTATTAAAATTGCTAAGATTATTTGTCGTGATTTTCGCATATTATGTCTTCCCTTATAATATCTATTTAGTTAGGAATGTCATATTTATCGAGCTTTATTGCACGATATATTCCAGGGAATGGCAGATTGTAACCGCGTTGCCCTGATAAGCAGACAATTCAGCTTGGCAGGTAATAATTGGTTGGATAAGCGGTTTATCTTTTCCTAGCCAATGATGTTCATCAGATTGTAGTCTTTTAATTTGAAAAGATATGGATTTCAATTTTAGTCGTCCGGCAAGCATTGGCGGCATGTTCTTAGCAAATTGTTTTTTTAATAGACTACGGGTTGTCATGGTCATAAATTTGGCTTTCCCTTCGCTTAAGTCGCTGGGACTTAATCCTTGAACAGCTGATGTCAGTATTTCCTGGACATATTGGTGTGATCGCTGGATAAGAATCCATTGATGCATCTGCCGCAATCCTGTTATGCCTATCGGCAGCATAACCAATATTACAGCCGCCGTTCCAATGATGGTTAAGCCTACGGATCCACGGCGCTGCTTTTTATTTTTCGGCAGATCAGACTGGCTTGATAATCGAATGATAAAGACACCTCCTTTAGCATCCAGGTCGGAGAAATTTGGCATGCCGTAAAATCAGCCTTTACACTAAGTGATAATTCATCGCCGAAACGTGCCTGTCTTGTGCTGTCAATTTTGATATCAGTAAAACCTCGATCTTCCATTTCTCGCGACAAGCGCCTTATCGCTTCTGATGATAAACCACCGTCTTGATCCATGATCAAGACATATTTATAACATAGGGCGTCATACTCAAGACGTCGGAAAAGAGGCAGGCTGCATAACAAGATATGCATACTTAGAACAGTCATCATCATGCCGGCTGCAACTGCAGTAATCATTTTTCCGATCATTATCTTCCTCCGGCCTGTCATTTATGATTAACAGGCATTATATACAAGCTCCAGCCGGCAGATGATTTCTTGGTCAAGTCGTGGCAAATACCTGCGTAGCCATATCATTCCACCAACTGGTTAAATTTTTCAAAACATCACGGGCAAATACCTGCAGTCCGGGGATGACAACAACTGCAGCAATGATAATACCTGCGGCAATACCAATAACTTCATTGATGCCAAAACCACTCCGAGCCAATAAAAGGCCCGGTAAACGGTTCCGTAATCGCATGCTGATGCGATTGATACGGATCGACATAATTCTTTCCCATAACAGCGACGTGTTTTTCTTTTTCATAATTGCCTCCTAAAATATTTATAACAGTATGAAACTGTCATTATCGAAAAATCGATTGAATCGCAATAAATGCTCCATACAGCAGGGGATAAAGAAAAAGAATCATCAATGGGATAATCCCTAATAATGCTGTCAAAAACAGCTGGTTTCTCAAACGTTTTTGACAGCAGGGGATAAAGAAAAAGAATCATCAATGGGATAATCCCTAATAATGCTGT